>NZ_JAFLQW010000469.1 GCF_017313335.1 Phormidium pseudopriestleyi FRX01
GCGGAACAGGAAAAACAGCGTGCGGAACAGGAAAAACAACGAGCGGAACAGGAAAAACAGCGAGCGGAAGCGGCAGAACGGAAAGCGGCACGATTAGCGGAACGTTTGCGATCGCTAGGAATTGACCCGGATGCGGAGGGGGATATCTAAGGCGATCGCCCCTGCATCTGTGCGAATCCACAAACCAAAAGCGATCCCGATTGGGGGCGCTTTTTTATTTGCAGCTCAAATTAAACCGAAATTCCGTGATAAATTCCTCCTTTAAAATGAATCCTACCTCCGCCGGATTTGTTCTGTAGATAGACTCCTGGATTTGTTGATTTTTGCCAGCTTATTCATTAATCCAACCGCTGAAATGTGATATAATTATCCATGCCAATTATAGAATATGACCCCTCAAAATACTCATGAAAATTCATCAAATATCCCTGGGCTTGAGCTTCGTATCCCTAATCGGGCTGATCGGCTGTACTGAACAGACAACGGGCAGAATTTGCGAATATGACCCGGCATCGGGACAACCGAATCCATTGGGGGAACAAGCGAGTTTCAGGATTCGAGAACAAGGGGGAGATACGATTTTTACTTATCAACCCGACCCCAGCGAAATGCTAGATCAGACGGTAGAACTCTCAGGAAGACGAGAGTTAACCTATAGAAATACTGACTTAGATACTGCCCGAGTCATATTGATTCAAAACCCCGAACACTATAAGCGACTTATTGACAAAGAAAGCACCGAATATTTTGCGGCAGTGAATGAAAGTTTAACCTGTCGGTAAGAGGAAAAGCTATCAAAGAGTCCGAGTCAGCTTGAGAGGGGAAGCCCCAGGGTAAAGATGCGAGATAATTAATGAGCGTAGCGATCGCATCGATTCGCTATAATAAAAAAATAAACAGATAAGATTGCTTCGCTCAATCTCAGGAACCTTCATCTCTATGGCTTTACCTATAGTTGCTATTATCGGACGCCCTAACGTGGGCAAATCAACCCTTGTCAATCGGATTGCTGGGGGTAAACAGGCGATCGTCCATGACGAACCGGGAGTCACCCGCGATCGCACCTATCGAGATGCCTTCTGGCAAGACCGAGACTTTCAGATCGTTGATACCGGCGGATTAGTCTTTGATGATGAGACCGAATTTTTACCCCTAATTCGAGAACAAGTCCTGGCAGCGCTGTCTGAATCTAGCGTTGCGCTATTTGTGGTAGATGGACAACTAGGGGTCACCGAAGCCGATCGCGAAATTGCCAACTGGTTGCGTCATCAAAAAGTTCCGGTTGTCCTGGCCGTGAATAAATGTGAATCCTTAATGGAAGGATTGACCCAAGCGGCAGAATTTTGGGAATTAGGCATGGGTGAACCTTATCCCGTTTCGGCCATTCACGGTAGTGGAACGGGAGATTTATTAGATATCGTCATTCCCCACTTGCCTCCGACTTCGGAAATCGAAGAAACGCCGGAAATTAAAGTGGCGATCGTCGGACGTCCCAATGTCGGCAAATCGAGCTTACTCAATGCCTTTGTGGGAGAAAATCGGGCCATTGTCAGTCCAATTTCTGGAACGACTCGCGACAGTATCGATACCTTTGTGGAACGGAACGGAAAAACCTACCGAATTATCGATACCGCCGGGATTCGTAAAAAGAAAAATGTGGAATATGGACCGGAATTTTTTGGCATCAACCGGGCATTTAAAGCGATTCGTCGGGCGGATGTAGTGCTGTTGGTGATTGATGCCGTGGATGGGGTGACGGAACAGGACCAAAAACTGGCTGGACGAATCGAAGAAGAAGGACGCGCCTGCGTCATGGTCATCAACAAATGGGATGCGATCGAGAAAGATTCCTATACCATTTATGACTATGAACGGGATATCAAAAGTCGTCTCTATTTCCTAGAATGGGCGGAAGCAATTTTTGTCAGTGCCGTCACTGGAAAACGAGTGGAAAATATCCTGGATTTAGTTGATAAATCGGCGGAAGAACATAGTCGTCGGGTTTCGACTTCGGTGATTAATGAAGTGTTAAAAGATGCCTTGCATTGGCATAGTCCTCCGACCAGTCGCCAAGGAAAACAGGGCAAAATCTATTATGGAACTCAGGTTACCAGTCAACCTCCCACCATTGCCTTGTTTGTGAATGACCCGAAACGATTTAACGATAATTATCGCCGTTATATCGAACGTCAATTCCGTGAACAATTGGGATTTACCGGCAGTCCATTACGGTTGTTATGGCGGGGTAAAAAAGCCCGTGATTTTGAAGATAACAATACCACCAATCGAGCCGTTAAAGTTTAGGTTTTCCAATAACCGGCTATTGTGTAGGGGATTCGTTCATTAAGTTTCCCTACAAAAACCCAGCTATTCCTCGTGGGGGCAATTAATGAATTTCCCCTACAAAAAGGCATGGCAAAACCGAATCCTTGGGACTGCGGTTTTGGACTCTACGAAAATTTACTTTCTCAAATCCGATGGATTTACTGCGATCGCTGCCTATCGGCTTGTATTTAGAACAACCCATTACCTGGTTACATCACTTAGATGCGCGAGTCAAACTAATTTGGTTGATGAGCTTTTTAATTGCGCCAGTCTTAGCGAATCCCATTTGGCGGATTGGGTTAGTTCTGCTACTAATTTTGATTACGATTAGTGCCTTAATCCCCCTGCGAGTCTGGCGCAAACAAATGGGGTTGTTGTTAACCCTGTCTCTGTTAATTTGCCTCATTACAGCGATCGCGCCCGATGGACTGCCGGTGGAACACCAACCCCGTCTCCCCTCCCAAGAACTCACCTTCGATCGTCAACCTCTCACCCTCCCTCCAACCCCGACCCGAAATCCGTGGTACAATCCCTTTGGCTGGGGTCAAAAAACCACCGAACCCGAGGAGACAATTGACAGTGAACTCCCCCAACCCACGGATTACCGTTATGTTCTATTTGAGCAAGGGCGGTTTACGATTACCCGTCGTTCTCTGGATTTAGGAATCCGGATCAGCACCTTATTTTTTACCCTAATTTATAGCACCAATCTGTACCTGCTCACTACGGCACCCGAAGAGATTACTGCGGGAATTGAAGATTTAATGAGTCCCCTGAGACGGTTTAATATCCCCACAACAGAAATTGCCCTAACCCTAACATTATCCCTGCGGTTTATCCCCCTGGTATTAGAAGAAGTTCAGAACTTAATTCGTTCCGTGCGAACTCGGGCAATTAATTGGAAAAAATTGGGCTTGCGGGGAACGACTAAAGTATGGTTTACTGTAGTAGAAAGGTTGCTAGAAAATCTGCTATTGCGGGCTCAACAAATTGCTGGAGGGATGCAGGTGCGAGGATTTACTAGCCCGAATACCCATCGGGTGCAGTGGCATCCGTTACAACTGAGAAATGGAGACTGGGTGGCGATCGCCATATTGTTTGGATTTTGGGGGATGCGTTTTATCTGGGGATGGCAAGCGTGAACCCATTCAATCATGAACCCATCGCCCCTTGGTATTGGCGATCGCTGCCCTTAAAACAGCGGACTGGAACCCAAGTATTTGAAGCGCTTTTTCTAATTCCCCCATCCCAAAACCAGCAACCAGAAGCGGCGATCGCCACCCTCCTAGAAAGTCCTTATCCGACTCCCACTCCCATCCCAGAAGCGAGATATTCTATCTGTGCCGGTGCACCGAGATGGATTGACAATTGTCATCAAGTATGGACTCCAAAAGTTGGAGAAATTCTGCCCAGTTTGCGGCAACTGCTTAAGCGCAAAAAGCTAGAGCATTCTGAAACAATTCAAGAACTTGCTACTCTTCAAGTCCTGAATCGCGATGATGTTCCCTTCACGGGAGGATGGTTAGGATGGTTGGGGTATGATTTAGCTTGGGAAATTGAAAAACTCCCTCATTTGAATGATGATCC
>NZ_JAFLQW010000628.1 GCF_017313335.1 Phormidium pseudopriestleyi FRX01
CTGATCAGAGTCGGCATCGACACCTGACCTTCTTCACAAGCTTCCTTCACTTCCGCCACAATATCATTGGCGTAGTTCTGCATATTGTAGTTTTTGGAAGCGTGGAAATCGGTTTTAGAGCCATCGTAATCGACGCCTAAACCGCCACCAACATCCAAATACTTCATGTTTGCCCCCAACTTAGCCAATTCTACATAAATCTGGCTGGCTTCGCGGATGGCATCTTTAACCTTGCTAATGGCAGAAATTTGAGAACCAATATGGAAATGTAACAACTGGAGGCAGGAGAGCATATCAGCGGCAGCGAGTTGATCTACCGCATGAATGATTTCAGGAATGGTCAGACCAAATTTAGCGCGATCGCCCGAGGAACCTCCCCAGCGACCAATTCCTTTGCTCATCAGTTTAGCCCGCACCCCTAAGATCGGCTGAATCCCCAGGGATTTGGAGGCGGCGATCACCATCTCCACCTCTTCCAACTGTTCGATCACCACGATTGGCTGCTGACCCAGACGCTGGGCTAAAATTGCCGTTTCAATGTATTCCCGGTCTTTGTAGCCATTACAAATCACCAGTGCACCCTCGGTTTTCAGAGTGGCGAGGGCAATCATCAGTTCCGGTTTAGAACCCGCTTCCAGGCCAAATTGATGGGGTTGACCGAAGCGGACTAAATCCTCAATCAGGTGGCGTTGTTGGTTGCACTTCACCGGAAACACCCCTCGGTAGACGCCGGGGTACTTATAGCGAGCGATCGCTTTAGAAAAGCAAGCATTCAACCGTTCGATCCGGTCTTCTAAAATATCTGAAAAGCGAATCAGCAGGGGTAAATCCAGATTGCGCTGTCCGAGAGCTTGGACCAGTTCCAGCAAATCCAACGATCCACCGCGATCGCCCCGGGGAGATACCGTCACATGACCTGCGGCATTAATGGAAAAATAAGGCTCTCCCCAGCCGGTAATCCGATATAGTTCCTCACTCTGCTCAATCGTCCAAGGTTGCGCCTGCTTAGAAGGATGCAACACAATTGGGGCGATCGACCCTGACCCCTTGTCTTCGCTCCCGTTCCCATCTGTCGAGTTTTCTCCGAGGTGGGTCTGATCTGCGATATTTGGCTTAACTCCCATAATTTCTTCGTGGCCTCCCAACAACGCGCTCCCAGTCCATTAAATCGTTAATTTTCATCCCTTGCCGGGATGTCATGCAGCGCTCCTTTTCCCTGGATTAACCGAGGTGAATCCGGCCTCAACCGCCAGAATACAACAGCGCTCTCATAACCGTGGATGTTAGCATATTGAACGAAAACTCGGGCATTTCAGATGACACAGAACCGAGGATTCGAGAAATTGATTTGGGTTCAGACCTTGAGGAGGGGACGTTCTGAGATACCCTACAGAGGTGATAGTTGTTAATCGTCAAGTGCTAGGAGATTGGTTTGGAACGGACATTTATCGCAATCAAGCCCGATGGAGTCCAACGCAAACTCATTGGGGAAATTATTCGGCGGTTTGAAGCCAAAGGGTTTACCCTGGTGGGACTGAAAATGATGAGCGTGCCTCGGGAACTGGCCGAGAAACATTACCAGGTTCACCAGGAAAAACCTTTCTTTCCTGGGTTAGTCAAGTTCATCACCTCGGGTCCATTGGTGGCAATGGTATGGGAAGGAGATGGGGTGGTTTCCTCGGCTCGGAAAATCATTGGCGCAACCAATCCCTTAACCGCAGAACCGGGGACGATTCGGGGAGACTTTGGCGTTAGTGTGGGACGCAACCTGATCCACGGGTCCGATGCGATCGAAACCGCTGCCCATGAAATTAGCCTGTGGTTTACACCGGAAGAACTGGTCAGTTGGGATTCAGCGATGGCACCTTGGCTTGAAGAATAGAGGCGATCGGCCCTTTTATTTTGAAGCTGAGACCTTGAGACTCCAGGACTAAGCGTTAAGAATTAAGAACTGAACTGGGTGAATTCTTAATTCTTATAAACGCTTAGTCCTGAATAACTTCTTCCGTTTCCTGGATTGGAGCCACCGCATCTGCATCATTACTCATGGCAGATTCAACCACATTTTCCAGTTCTGTCTCAGGCTTCCTGACGGAAAATCCCCAGATGAATAACACCACAACCGAGGAAATCAAGAACCATTCCGGCAGGATGAAATCGGCGTCAAACACGCGCAGAAGCAGACGCAATCCCACCAAACCGACTGTAATATAGCCGGCATCTTCCAGGTGAACGTATTCATCCAACCAGCGGATAAATAACCCCGCCATAAACCGCAGGGCAACAATTCCAATGGTTGCACCGGTAACAATCAGCCAAATTTCTGAGGAAACAGCGATCGCCGTGGTGACACTATCCAATGAAAAGGCCAAATCCGTCATGGCAATGATGGGAATCGTTTGCCACAACGAATTATATTTCGGGCCACTGCGCTGATTGTCTTCGCCCTGCGAGGACATAAAATACTGAGAGACTAACCACAACAAATAAAGCGCTCCAATGAGCTGGAACTGCCAAAAGTTGATCACCCAGGTGGCGGTAAAAATCAACGCTATCCGCAGGATAAAAGCAGCTATTAGCCCAAAATTGAGGGCCTGACGCTGGATCTTCGGGTCCGATAATCCTTGGGCAATCGATGCTAAGGCGATCGCATTGTCTGCCGAGAGCACCGACTCCAACGCTACTAAAATCAGCAGCAGGAAACCTGTTTCAATTCCGATATTATGGGGATAAAAATCACTAAATCGGTCTAGCATTAACGAAAAATTTTCCTTGATAGCGGTCACGCAGGGAAACCGAGCTAATCATTCGTCCAGGATTTTGCCTCTTTACTGCCTTTGAGTCTCGAAAAGTCCTCCTCTGACGAGGGACTTAGGCCGGTGAAGCCCTCTGTGCCAGTCGAGAGTAGCCTGCCAGTTGTGGAGACCTAGGGCAAAATGGGGGGCAATCACTTGCGATCAAATGATCAACGGTCTTCAATCAGCTTAACCTTTTATTAGAAATTTCAGTACCCCAGATCTCCGGTTTCCGGGAATAAATTTGGCCTGATCCCCCCTGTGCGATCGCCATTTTGACCCCCGAGAGCATCGCTACAGTAGCCAAAAGACAACTGCGTTTCTGTACAAAAATGTTGAACAGAAAGCAACAAATTCGCGGGTTCTTTACCCAACCTCTACCCAGGAATCCCGCATCTGAGGGACTTATTCGGGCTTTGTGGTCACCTTGAGGGAACCAGACGGAGTAAAATGGCCGAACTATTTGTTGCATATTGTAACAATGGGTTTCCTCACGGCACGAAATAGCCGACAGTAGTTAAAAATATCCAAATATCAAGGAGGTCTGAATTATGGGAATCTCTGAAACCCAAGTCCTAGTCGCACTGGTTATTGCTTTAATTCCGGGAATCTTAGCCTTCCGTCTGGCAACCGAACTGTACAAGTAAGGTTGTCCCAGTCAAATGGCTTAGGGCCGGTCGAGGACCATTGCTTTAGCCAAGGGTCCTTGACCGGCTCTTAATTTGGGAACCTGTTTCCGAAATCAATGCCAGAACACAAAATAGCCAATCAGGACCCCCTAACCGGGTTGATCTCGGGGATGATTTGAGGATTGAGGAATTTTTTGCAAGCATTTTTCAAAAAAAAGTCTTAAGGTAGGCGGTTGAAATCTAAACAAGGGAGTAGAATTCAGGTGGGATACGCGCTCGTCCTGCCGCGCAACCACAAAGCCCGGTTTAGATCCGGTAAATGCTTTTTTTTGAATTGAAACTGATATTTCAGGCAAGGTAAGGGATAGTCACTCTGATGAATGCAATTCAACCCTCAACGCCCCATTTAATACCTGTGGAAACGCGACGTCCAAAAAGACGCGGGTTGTCGCAACAGCACCAACGGCGACATCTTTACCGGGCGATCGCCGCTGAAACCACTGTGAAATTAGCCGTCAACGCGGTTCTTTCGGTGGTTGCCGTCTCTGCAGTAATTACCCTGCTGCCGTATCAACAGTCTCGGCAGCAAGATTTACAGGATATTCGCGCTGAAGTCAACCATGTTGAAACCCGAGTGAATCGCTTGCAAACCGAACTGCAACGGTTGATGGCTCCAGAACAAGCGACGAGTATTATGGAAGAACACAGCTATCGGGTCGATCCCGATAAAGTTCAAATTGTGATTGATAAATAAGCCGACTGCCCCAGTGAAGCGTTAACCCTTTAACAAGGCTGGCATGGCGACGGGTAAAAGATGCTTTCAAAAATAGCATAACCTTGGCATATTTTGCCGGTTATGCTTCCCTAACGGTTTTTATCCGAGGAAGTAGGATCAGGGCTATCATTGAGACTCTCGCTTAGGAATGAGGATCGGTCTCGGAAGACCCAATCAGTTCATGAATCCAATTTTTGACTAGCGATCGCAACCGGGTGGAAACCTCAGTGGATGAAGCGGTAGACTCGGGCAAAAATTCCAGGGCCCGTCGATAGTCGGCGATCGCCGCATTCCATTCCCCCATCACATGATAAGTCCGGCCTCGTTCAGCAAAGATATGCCCTTCAATTTGCCCGAGTCCCAAGGCTATCTCAAAATTCTCGATCGCCAATTCATAGATTTCCATTTCTCGCAAGGTGATCCCCTGATTAATCAGCGCCCGCACGTTAAAGGGATTCAGGTCGATCGCCATGTCGTAGTCCAGGGTCGCCTCTACCCTCCACCCTAATGCTGCATAACAATTACCCCGATTGTTGTAGGCTTGCGACAGTTGAGAATCCAGCGCGATCGCTTGGTTATAATCGTCCAGGGCTTTCTCATACTCACCGCTTTGAAAATACATCAACCCGCGATTGTTGTAGTCAATGGCACTGGCGAGATTCTGAGAGACTAACGAACTCAGCAGGGCGATCGCCCCGGCATAGTCTCCCCGTTGAACCGTCAAACTCGCTTGTTGACGTAACTGCTGAGGGGATAACCCTGGGGACCCCAACGCCACCCCACTGGGGGAGGGACCTTCCCAGGTAGACCGGCGCTGGCGTTTGCCCCTTGCAGGCCCCTTGACCAGACCCGACCCTTGATTTGTCAAAGCCGAATCCGGAGTGCCCGGATAGCTATTTCTATGTTGCTGATGACCAAAAAAGCTCGGGTTCATAATGTTTCATCCTCTTCCATAACCCACTAGAATCACCTTACCGAGGTCCTCTCCAAGTTGGCTTTGCGGATGTGTCACTTTTCAATCCGGATCGTCCAGGGTTAGGGAGTGCGAATCCTCCTTTGTCAAACCGGCGTCCATCACTCCCAAACGGGTTAAGGCGATCGCCCCTAAACCAGAGATTTTAAATCCATTGACTGGTTTAGACCCTTCTCCCTCTTCCTAGGGTTCAAATTTGACAAATGACAGCCTCTGCCTGATTAAAGCCGAGTCGCGATCGCGCCCTGGTGGCTCTAAACAAGCGCCCAAACCCTAGTGGACACCCGCCACCACCTTGGGATCAATGAGTAAGTCCAATGCCGCTTGATATTGGCGATCGAACTCCGTTGCCAAGCGATCGCGCGATATCGGATCTAATGCCACCTCTTTATCCGGAACGATCCCCAACTTATGGATATCCCGGTGATTTGGTGTTTCGTACTTCGCCACGGTTACCGCTAATCCCGAACCATCGGCTAAGTCAAATAGGGACTGAATCAACCCCTTGCCAAACGTTTTTTCTCCCACCAACAAGGCCCGTCCATTATCCTGTAGAGCACCGGCCAGAATTTCACTGGCGCTGGCAGTCCCGCGATCGACTAACACGACTAAGGGATCGTCGGTCAGTGCTTCATCCATCGCTTCAAAACTGCCGACTATGCCTTGCCGGTTCACTGTATAGACTATCGTACCTCCATCTAGCCACTGTCGGGCAATTTCTATCCCCGCTTGTAATAGTCCTCCCGGATTGCTTCGCAGATCCAGAATGTAGGCA
>NZ_JAFLQW010000494.1 GCF_017313335.1 Phormidium pseudopriestleyi FRX01
CATTCCGATTGTCCGGTGGAAAGTAGTCACAGCGATCGCGCTTATTCTGTCAGTTTCTCCCCCGATGGTCAATTAATTGCCTCGGGTTCTCGTGATAAAACTGTCAAAATTTGGCGGATCGATGGTACTTTATTGGGGGTTTTAGAGGGTCACACCGAACGGGTCAATAGTGTGGCCTTTTCCCCTGATGGTCGTCTGATTGCCTCCGGTTCGGATGATAAAATGGTCAAACTCTGGAACAAGGAAGGTGAACTGCTTCAAACTCTATCCGGTCGCTATCCTCATCAGTCTTATGTTACGAGTGTGACTTTCTCCCCCGACGGTCAACGGATTGCTTCCGCCAGTTGGGATAATACGGTGAAAATTTGGCATCTGGATGGAACACTCGAAAAAACTCTGTTGCAAGGCTATAGCGATAGTGTGGAAAGTGTTGGCTTCTCTCCTGATGGTCGGCTGTTGGTTTCGGCCAGTTGGGATGGCACGGTCAAGCTTTGGAGTCTCAAAGATGGGACTTTATTAAAAACGCTCCAAGGTCATACTTCGGGGGTTTTAGATGTGGAATTCAGTCCCAATGGAGAAATTATTGCCTCGGCAGGAGATGATAATACGGTGATTTTGTGGAATTTGGATTTAGATGATTTAACTCGTCGCGCTTGTACTTGGTTACATGATTATTTCAAGTATTCCAAAAATATCAGCGAGGGCGATCGGGCGCTTTGCGAGGAAGCGATTAAGGAACAAAGATTTCCTCAATCTCGCTCTCCCGCTTTGGAGTGGTTGAGCCGGTCTCGATAAGTCTGACGGATTTTTGAACCACTGATTACACTGATTTTCACGGATTGCGGAGGGTTATGATATGATTTTTTTGAAGAGATTCGGTTATTTGTTGTCGTTTTATTAAGGTTTATGTCTGAATTACCATCCCTCAATTTTGATAGGATTTGGGATATTCTCAATGATAAAATTGATGATGCAATGGTTAATCGTTTGGTTTGGCATTGTTTAGGGTATTGCTATGAGGAAATGACCCAAAGTTGGAATACGGATGCGGTCGATAATTTCTGGCGGGAGGAGTATCCAGAACCTCCCGATTTTATCGCAAGCCGACCGGCGACGGTGAAACTGACTCGTTCTATTCCTAAAGAAAACAAGCAACTGCTTAAGGAAAAGTTGGGTTTTTCTGGTTACAAGGTGGGTGAACTGATTCCTCGATTGACCCGTCGCGCTACGATGGCGAATTGGTTATTGAGTTATTTAGAGTCTCAATCCTGATTTGGGGAGAGGCTAGTCTTTCCTCTGGCTATTTTTGATTAACCCGTTGATTCATAATTGATGATTAGGAATAGGCAATTCTTCCCTCAAGCCAACCGGATTGAGGTTTTAGGATTTTACTCTATAAGTTGCAAGTTGTTAATCTGTTAGGCAATAAAATTAAACCTGGGCTAAATCTGCTGGAATTCTGATTGACGGCATTGGGTGTATAGGGCTTAATATTAAGGGAAGGTAAAAACTGTAAACAAATATTAAGATTCTGAATGGCTCGGGGGTGGAGCCTTCTGTGATGCCACCCTGGTTGGATGAAAGAATGAAAACTCCTATAGAGACTGCAATGCAATCAACATTTCCCAAAAGACTTCTAATATCTGTCGCGGCCTTTTTCCTGGCTATATCAGTTTGGGCGATCGCCCCGATTCCGGCTCAAGCTTATGACAATCCAGAGTTACTGCCGGATATCCAAACCCCGATTATTGACCTCGCCAACTCCCTGACGAGCATCCAGGAAGAGAACTTAATCCAAGAGTTAGAGAATTTTGAAGCTGAAACTGGCTGGAAACTGAGAGTCCTGACTCAATACGATCGCACCCCAGGTCGTGCGGTTAAGGACTATTGGGACCTCAACGATAAGAGCGTCCTGTTGATTGCCGACCCTCGCGGGGGCAATCTCTTGGGATTCAATGTGGGGGATGAGCTCTACCCCTTACTGCCGAGAACCTTCTGGATCGAATTACAAACCCGGTACGGCAATCAATTTTTTGTTCGGGATAATGGAGAGGACCAATCGATTCTCAGCGCATTAAGTAGCGTAGAAAATTGTCTGCGTCAAGGGGGGTGCCTGGTGGTCCCTGGGTTGCCGAGGGAGCAATGGATCCTGACCCTGATTACTTCAATTGTGGGTGGCATCATCTTTGGATTTGCTGCACATCCCAGAAAAGATCGACAAGGGTTTTCCTGGCAATGGGCCTTAATGTTTTCACCCCTGTGGGGAATTTTATTTATTGCCTTTGGTTTGGGCCCGGTGATTTCGCGGACCAGTGATTTTTTACCCTTACTGCGGAATATCCTGGGGTTTCTACTGGGTGCGCTGGTTGCTTATTTAACGCCGATTTTAAATGGGTCCTCGACTTCTGAAACTTAGGAATTCGTAGGATAAGAAACCGGGTTTCTGGCACTTTTTTTGCTGCGAATTGCTCCAGATTTTCTCAAAAAACCCGGTTTCTGATCGCGACTGGACCCCCAGAACACAGAGGCACTTGGCTGATTTGTCGATTAATCTACTGCCATTGTCTAGGTTCTTCCCAACCGGGTTGGTAGTGACGCAATAAGCTGGTATCGAGGGTGGGTCCTTCGGAGTCGATCGCAAAGGTAATGGTGGGATCTGGATGACCCGTTAAGGTTCGCAACAGATCGCCGGTTTCCACATTCCAGAGTTTAATCGTCTTTTCGAGACTGCCACTGGCGAGGGTTTTGCCATCGTGACTCAGGGTAACGCCGCGAACGATCCCCGAATGAGCGGCGATCGCCCGAATCAAACGCCCGGATTCCAAATTCCAAATTTTAATCGTCCCATCCTGAGAACCACTGACTAATAATTGACCATTGGGACTAATTGCCAGAGAAATCGCCACATCGGTATCAATATTAAACGAGCGAATTAAGGCCCCGGTTTGGAGATTCCAGAGATTGAGCTTTTTATCAATGCCACCAGTAGCGAGGATAGTCCCATCTGGACTGAGGGACATCGGGCGAACAGTTCCAGAATGACCATTCAGGGTCCGCAACCGTTGCCCTTGGACGAGATCCCAAATATCGATGGTGCCATCGTAGCCGCCACTGACCAAAATTTTGCTATCTTCACTAATGGCAATGGCACTGATTCCGCTGGTATGTCCAGCCAGGGTGCGAATAAAATCCCCACGACCCCGTTGCCAAATGTTCAATTTTTTTTCCGTACTGCCACTGGCGAGAGATTGTCCCCCCTGACCCGCAGCGATGGGATAGAAGGACCAGGAATGTCCACAGAGGGCTTGAGTGATTTCGCGATCGCGCAGTTTCCAGAGTTTAATCGTGCCATCGTAACTGCTGCTGGCAACTAGACCCCCATCAGCACTGATGGCAACGGGATAGACATAGTTAGAGGTTCCAGTTAGAATCCGTAACCATTCTGTAGAAACCGGGATAGAGGTTAAGGATTCCAGATAGAGATTCAGTCCGCCCATATAAAAGAGGTCATCGAGGCACAGACGGGCGCGACCCTCGCTTAGGGCGATTAAATGGGTGGGTAAAAATCCAGCTAAAATCGGGTGATAGTCTGACCGGGAGGGGTGAATCGGTTCGGGAATCAGGACAAAAATGATGGCAGCTTGGTGCTTAATTTGGGAGAGTTGGAGATTCCAGACTAAGGGAGAAGTGGAACTAAAAAGGGCCTGAACGGAAAGGGCGATCGCGGGATTATCTTTGAGGGTAAAATCGCCAGCACTTTGGGATTTTGGCGGATGATCTAGGCCAATTCGAGTGACCCGGTGATCTAGATAGGTGGCGACTGCTTCGACTCCAAGCTGATGGCGCAGGCGATCGCGAAACAGTTCCGAGGTGGGGGTTTGGGATTGAGCCGAGGATAGTCTCTGTTCATAGGCGGCATGAACTGCCCTGAAGCGTTCACCGGCGATCGTCACCTGTTCGCCATGCAAACCCGGAGACTGGCAATGCAGCAGTTCGGCCCTTTTGTGATTGAGCCGTTTAATAAAATCCGCCTGTTGAAATTTTAGGGGGGTCGTCCAGTCCATTGGTTGCTGTTATCGTTCTTGCCAAGATTGTACATAGATTGTCTCAGTAGACCTTGGGCGACTGCCCTAATCGGCGATCGCCTCGGAAACAAAGCACCCTAGTCCGGGGGTACAGTCAAGGTTAAAAACCGGGTTTTTCATCAAAATTTCTGCCCATCTGTAACAAATTTGAGCCAAAAACCCGGCGGCTTGTCCCTTTGACCTCATACTGTACCGACGTTCTAAAAATATGAACCCACAATCACCCACCGGAGATCTTTAACGGATAACTTTCTCGCTTAAATCCAATCTAAACCATCAAATCTGTGCCAAAAAACCGGGTTTCTGACTTCAATCTTGGATCTTAACCGAGATGAGTGTCAAGAAACCCGATTTCGAGAAACGGTCTGTCTTAGAATCAAACACAGAAAATTTTTCGGCGGAGTCCCTAATCTAAATGCTCCTCATCCATCTCCTCTAGGGCCAGGGGTTCATTCCCCGGAGTGCGGAGATTCTCTAACATTACTTGAATTTCTAAGGGCAGGGGCGGAGTCAGGCGAGAGACAATATACAGTGGGATGCTTTGGGTACGCTAGAGGGAGAGATATTTTTCCCTGGGGAAAAATAGGGGAAGTTCTGCGATCGCCACTTTGGGAGAAGTGTGATATATTATTGCTACAGATACCGATACAGTTTTTTTCTGGGGATCGCTGATCCGGAGTGAGAGTAAATCCCGGCGATCGCCTTTGTATGACTCATTTTCTGCTTTAGCGCTACACTGGCCGCTTCTTTTCCTAGGTTCCAATGACGAGTGCAATTTCTTTTTCTTCGCTCTACATCAGGCAGTGGTTTTGCAACTTTTCCCGTCCTGTTCTCGTCCGGTGAAATTCCCCGGGGGAGAGAATTTTTCTCGGCTTTTTTTGGGTGAACCCCCTTCTACTCTGTCACTTGAGGTAGAGGGGGAGGACTCATTTGTTAACCCGCTATTCCTGTAAGGGGAGATTGTCTTCTTGTGATTTGTATCACACCTATGGTCAGAACTCAAACGCTATAACCTTTAGAGGACAGTCATTTTTAAATTCATTACGGAAGCCGTCCAAAAGTTTATGAAGAAATATTGCAGTTGCTTGATTTAACTGTTAAAGTATGCTCAAGGGCGACTTAAGTCCATACTCGTATCTAGGAGGCCAGCCCACCATGTACAACAATCCAACGGATACAGTTCGGGACTCAGAATAGGACCGAGGGGAAATGGAAGCGTGCGATCGCGTAACATTCAACATCAAAATGCGCGAGGACGGATTGTCCAGTTCAAGCACACTTGAGGATTGGGTTTCCCAAGTAGAATTGGCATCTGTGGCGTTGACTCTATCACCCTGATTAGGTTTTGAAGTATTTTCAACCGGGATTTTGATGAAGGGTTCAGCAATTGTATAACGTACTAATTCTGGACACCCTTCATCAAAATTGCTGATGCTACTGATTACATTTAACTTATCCTTCTGATCGCCCAAATCGGTGACTCTGTGAAGTGCCAAAAATATCAACAGACTTGGCATGGAATGAGTAGAGGGATAAGACTTCAAGTATGGAGGCTTCACTTATGAAGATTCAAGACAAGACTGCACTGATTACTGGCGCGTCCCGTGGAATTGGGCGGGCGATCGCCCTAGAGTTGGCCCATCAAGGCATGAAACGGATCATTATTGTGGCCCGCGATCGCGACAAATTAGCCGAAGTGGAAGCGGAGATTGCCGCAGTGGGGGTAGAGGTTGTGAGTCTCCCTTTAGATCTCACGCAACCTGTAGAAGTGGACATTGCGATCGCCAAAGCGTGGAAGCATCATGGTCCAATTCACCTCTTGGTCAATTGTGCTGGAGTCGCACATCAGACCCCATTTTTGCAATCGAAATTTCCGAAAATTCAGGAAGAACTTTCCCTGAATATTATGGGAATGTACGAGATCACTCGCATGGTTGCCAAACGGATGGCGACAAGGCAGGAAGGTACAATCGTCAACGTTTCCAGCTTAATGGGCAAAGTGGCTGCACCCACCATGTCCACCTATTCAGCGACCAAGTTCGCCATCCTCGGCTTCACCCAAGCCTTGCGGGGAGAACTCGCGGAACATAATATCAAAGTGGTCGCACTTCTGCCCACCTTGACCGATACTGACATGGCGAAAAACTTAGACTTGTTTCGCTGGGTTGTGCCAATGACACCACAGCAGGTGGCAAAGGCACTGGTATCGGGACTTCATAGAGACTCCTCGGAGATCTTAGTGGGATGGCAAAGTCATTTAGCCGTTTTGTGCCAACGGATTGCACCGTGGCTATTGGATAAAATGCTATTGATGGCTTCCCCTTTATCTGGGGATCTGTCCAAGCGCAATTATCGCCGGAATCAAGCCTGCGATCGCCTACTCCGGGAGGCTGCTGCCACATCCCGTTAAGGGGTTTCTGAAAAACTAGGTTGGCACTATTGAGTAGGGGCAATTCATGAATTGCCCCTACATCAACGTAGGATTTTATTGCACTCCCATGTTTTGCCCCTAGATTTCCTCCGGGTTCAACTCATGGACTTACCGTGATTTGACTGGAAACGCTTGCGGTAAAAAGGGGCTGCTCTATTTTACCATAGTCCCTTCAATCCTACGCATCTTGCCAAAGGCATAAGAGAGAGAATTTTGCCGACCAGTTGAACCCTGTCCCACCCGAAAATTGCTCCAGGTCTGGATTTGGTGGCTTGCTGACCCAAGACACCCAGGAATTCTATGTCCGTAAATTTATAAAAAATGAATTCATTGATACAATAATCGGAAATCTCATGCTAGACTCATACCAATTAGAGAATAAATTCACCGGGTAACCGAGTCAAAAGCATCAGCCAACTGTTTCGGCTGACCCGGGATCCAAATGCTCTAAGCTTGGGCAATTATTTTTTGACGTTTCCAATATCTTCATTCCAGAAGAATTTAATTTTTTTGGAATGATTGTAATGACTGCTCATCATCTGTAAAATACAAATCCAATAAACATTATTCGTCTAGTGGCGAGGGGGTTGATCCCATGTTAAATGCACAACACAATTCCAAGGGAAACTTCATGGTAGTTGATTTGGCTGAGGGCGTTTTAGTCGGTTCTCTCATGCCCAAAGATAACCTCCCCGCACTGCGATCAGGATTTGCCGGTTATCCGGCGAATCCCCGATGGAATATTATCAAATATCGGGCATGGAAAATGGGACGACAGTTGCGGCAGTCTCTGGATGAAGGGGATTTAGTGGTCCGTTCCACGGATTTCATGTTAGTTCCGGCGCAAGAGAGTTCCTCAACTCAGATTGGAAAGGTGAAGCAACAAAGCGATCGCTTTCTAACAACTCCAATGGTCCTGGCTTAACCCAAATTCATGAATTCAGAATCTTCCCCTAGAAGGAGCGATCGCCTTAAAAGCGATCGCTCCTTCTCATTTTATCCAGGGTTTTAACCCTGGGCCGTAATGCGATCGATTAAGGCTTGTTTCACCTGTTCTGCATTGTCATTCTCAACTTGGCAAGTGCCTGCATTAGCATGACCCCCACCGCCATATTCGAGCATCAATGCTCCAATATTGAGATTTGAGGTACGGTTTAAAATCGACTTACCCACAGCAAACACCGTGTTTTGTTGTTTGAGTCCCCAGAGAATATGCATGGAAATATTGCAATTGGGATAAAGCGCGTAGATGGTAAACCGATTTCCCGCATAAATTGTCTCTTCATCCCGCAAATTCAGGACAACTAGACTGTTATAAACCTTGGCACAGTCTTTAAGCTGCTGATTAAATTTATCTTGGTGTTCAAAGTACAGGTCAGACCGGTCTTTGACATCAGGAAGCTGCAAAATTTCCTCAATGCTATGATTTCTACAGTAATCAATTAATTCCATCATTAATTGATAGTTAGAAATTCGGAACTCTTTAAATCTTCCTAAGCCGGTTCGAGCATCCATCAGAAAGCTCAATAGCACCCATCCTTGGGGTTCTAAGATTTCAGACCGCTCAAATTGAGCCGAGTCTGACTTATCCACCGCTTCCATCATTTCGGTGGAAATGTTGGTAAATTTGAGCGGTCCACCAAAGTAGTTGTAGACTACTCGGGCAGCAGAGGGAGCCTTTGGATCGATAATATAGTTATCTTGAGCGTCTGGATTGCGGATGGTTTCGCTTTCGTGATGATCAAAGACTAAATGAGCGGTTTGGACATAAGGTAAATTGGTGGTAATATCGCGATCGCTGATTTCAATTTTGCCATCCTGCATATCTTTCGGATGCACGAATTTAATCTCATCGATGAGATTGAGTTCCTTTAACAGAACAGCACAGACCAACCCATCAAAATCACTACGGGTTACTAATCGGTACTTGTGGTCGTCACTTGACATATTTCCCCCAGTTGGATCAGTATCTGTTTATTTTCGCTATGTGTCTCTATTGAAACCGATCTGTTCTCTGCTGTCTAGGATATGGATACCCCATTGCTTAGAAACCGGGTTTCTTTACCAATACCTTCGCCAATTCGTCACAAATCTGGGCGAGAAAACCGGTTTCTTGTCCCGGCAAAGGTTAGAAACCGGGTTTCTTATCCCAATTTTTGCCAATTCGTCACAAATCTGGGTCAGAAAACCGGTTTCTGGTCCCCTGGATTGAGTTATGGACTGTCTGAGGCGATCGCATCTTCATTTGCACCCATGCCACCCCGCCACAAGTTGACGATTCGGTCTAATCCCCCGATGGCAAGGGTGAGTCCATCAGGATACCAGGCGATCGCCTGCGCCCAATCTGACTCTGCCGAAATAAACCCGACTGCCTCTGCTGTCTCCAGATTCCAAAAGCGAATTCCATCCCGAGATGCACTGGCAAACAGTTGACCATTCGGGTTAATTTTCAGCGACTTGATCCAACTGGGATGATCCACCAGGGTGTAAAGCAGTTCTCGGTTAACTAAATCCCAACATTTAATCGTGGCATCAAAACTACCGGAAATTAAACGATTCCCATCGGGAGTAAAATCTAAAGTCGTAATTCCGCGATCGTGTTGAAATGAAGTCGTTAGAGGATTGCCGACAATAGCGGCCCCTTCACCGGGAATCAACGGCCATAAAATAATATTACCTTGATGAGTTCCTGCGGCGATCAGTTGTCCATCTCCTCGAAAAGCTACGGAATAAATCGGTTGTAAATTTAATAAGACCCGGATGAGTTGGCGATCGCGCAAATCCCAGAGGCGAATTCCATCTAAACCGCCACTGACTAAATTTCGACCATCCGGGGAAATTGCCAGGGAAAGGACGTTACTTCTATGTTCTAAAAATTGATGTAATAATTCACCTTTTTGGACATCCCAAACTTCGATCGCCCCTCCATCTGCAGAACTCACGAGGGTATTGCCATCGGGAGAAAAAGTTAGGGCAAGGACTCGATTTTGATAGGTTTTCCAGTGGCGAATCCGTTTTTCTTGTTGTAAATCCCAGATTTCAATTCTCGGATCATTTCTGCCTCCGCCAATGGCAATAAATCGGCCATCGGGACTAAAAGCTAGGGATTGAATCGTGGCGGATTCTCCTTCGATCGCCAGCAATAATTTTGGATTGGTCCAAGTCGGGGCGATGGGGCGATCGCGTTGCCCTGGGACTTGGGCATTAGATGCTGTACTCTCAGATAATCCGGACTGTACAGCAGGGTCAGACATCCGGGTTTGAGGAGTCGCCAGAGTGTTCTCCCCCAGGGAAAACAGGGCAGTTCCCAGCAGTAAGGGGAGGGCCGAAATATAACCTAGTAATCCAGGGATTAAACCCGGGTTGAGGACAGGGTTTTTTAATCTGAATCTCTCCATTCAGTTCACCAATAATCGATTCAGAACTTACGACTTAACAATATTAATTCAAAATCCACCCGGGTCATCTACTTGAAATTTAGGCGGGAAATCAGTCCCGATGATGATAAGAGTCTTGTTGAATATTCGGACAAATCGTCTGAGCAACTTGGTCCAGGGGGGGGTGTTCTTGCCATCCCTGGATAATACCTTGCAACTCAGAACGCAGGGTTTCTAATGACCGGATTTGTTCATCAATTGCAGTAACTTTGGCCTCTAAATGATGTCGAACTTCTTCACAAGGTAACTCGCCGCGATCGTGAACCTGCAAAATATCTTTGATTTCCGTCAGACTTAATCCTAAAGATTGCGATCGCTTAATGAATGCCAGCCGATTCATAACCGTAGAATCGAAGATTCGATAACCCGAATTTGCCCGTTCTACGGTCGGTTCCAATAGGCCGATTTCTTCATAATAGCGAATCGTCTTCACCGGCAAACCTGAAGTGGCCGACACTTCGCCAATTTTTAGGGATTTTTCCCCCACCAGAATTTCCATAATCTTGCGATTGAGGTGAACGGTATTACAACCCCTAAACGGTTATTGCGGGGGATATTTTTTAGCTAGACAGACGGGAATCCCTCGCGCTTTACCGAGCGAAGGTTAGTGTGGGATGAAAGGCGCGGTGAGATGAGGATTCCACTCGCTTACAACCTCCCACGCCGTAGGCGTTGAGCCGTGAGCGTGTGGATGACGA
>NZ_JAFLQW010000323.1 GCF_017313335.1 Phormidium pseudopriestleyi FRX01
ATTACAACTCATCCGAGATAAATTACATTCAGTCCGAGGACAACCGGGTGCTGGCAATAATATCGCTAAAATTGTCATAGAAGAAATCGAATCCCAATTAAATTAACCCGAACCCTGTAGGGGCAATTCGTGAATTGCCCCTACATCAGACTTGAAACCCTTGAAATTGTCATAGAAGAATTCCAATTCCAAGCATTGCCCACCTTTTTCCCACCCTAATGAATAGAAAGTATAGAGCCATTGTAGCAATGCCCACCTTTTTCCCACCCTAATGAATAGAAAGTATAGAGCCATTGTAGGGTGGGCAATGCCCACCGAACAGAAGGTGGGCAATGCCCACCCTACTCAATTCCATAGATTTTGTAGAGAAACCCGGTTTCTAAATACTGCTGGTATCGCCCCGGTTACGACATCCCATCTCGACGGCCCAATTCATAGACGCCACAAATAATACAGGCGATCATCCCCACAGAAATGGCCCAACTGCTGCCCAAGGTGAATTCGACGCCCCAGTTACAGACTCCGCCCATTGCTAGAAAGGGGACAATACTCAACACTGAGGCATAGAGGGCATTTTGGGACTCTCTAGCCTGTTTTGAGCGCTCAAACTCTTTTTCTGAGGTGTAAAGGGCGCGATCGGCAAAATTAAACCAGCGATTAAGTTGTTCCGTCACCCATTCACTGAGGCTGGAAAGCCCCAGATATAGGGCGAGAGACCATAATGAGGCTCCCGCCAGGGCGGTGGTATCGATTGCAAATTGAAAGGGAAAAATTTCAGTTAACATAGGTGAGGCACTCGGGTCATGAATTTATCTTTTCAGCGATTTTAACAAAAGTTAAGAATTTAGGATCCGGTGTCCTCTGATGAGATCAGATTGATTCAGGGCAGCCCAAATTTTGAACCGATTGATTGATTCGGTGCGTGAATGAGTGACCAGGGTACAACTTAGGGTAAAATCCACGTCGAGAAAATAACTTTCCTAGCGGCGTTGGGGTAGGGCCTGCTGAATGACTGGGGTGCAGGATTTTAGGGAACGCAATGGGTTCTCAAACGGCACCATTACCTCGGCGCGGTGGATTAGTCCTCCCTGAAAATGGAGGCAAATTTAATTTCACGGCCCTGTCTGGAAAAGATTTGTCTGTTTGATGCTCAAACTGATTTAAACCGATTCATAATGTTAATCTGCGGTTGAGGAATGGAAGTGATGATGCGAAATGCTATCCCCGGATGGATGCACAAAAACTTAGCCCGTACTTTACGACGGATGTTATTTGTCGGGCTAGGTTTAGCGGTGATGCTGTTTTTGGGGTTGCAACCCCAGATTGCTCAATCTCAGGGACCGGGAGAGCCTCAGACGGCAACGGCGAATTATTGGCAAGGGGCTTCCTTTCCGGTGGAAAATTTTCAGGCTTATACCTCGCCGTTTGGCTATCGTCAGTCCCCGACTGGAGGTTATAGCCGTGAATTTCACTCGGGTTTAGATATTGCGGCACCGATGGGAAGTTATGTCCGCAATTGGTGGGCGGGAACGGTGGTTGAGGCGATCGATGACGATCGCTGTGGCATTGGTTTGGTGATCCAATCCGGAGACTGGGAACATATCTATTGTCATATGCAAGGTGCTGTTGAGCGGTCGGGGGGGCGTCGCTACCTAATCGATCGCACCGGGGGCCTACAAATTTTTGAAGGTCAACAGGTTCCGGCGGGGGTTCGCATCGGTCGAGTGGGGATGTCGGGACGCAGTACGGGTCCTCATCTCCACTGGGGTCTGAGATACGCCAATGACTGGTATGACCCGGCGTTGATTCTGCGCGCTATGTATGGCTCATCCCGCAGTGTTTCGATGCAACCTTAAAAAAAAAGCTCCCCCCCAGTTAAGGGTGGAAGCTGCTCGGATAAAGCCCGCCTACGCGGGCTATTTTTTTAAGGGTTAACCGTTGGTAATTAGCTGTTTTTTCGGGAGGTCAACGGATTGGCTGACGAGTTTCCGGAAGTCTTCCCCTTCGATGGTTTCTTGCTCTAACAGCATATCGACGAGGCGATCGAGGAGATAGCGATGCTGACGGAGGATGACTCGGGCTTTTTCATAGCAGTCAAAGGCGATTTCTCGCACCTGCCGGTCCACTTTAGACGCAACTTCTTCGGAATAGTCCGCTTTGCTGCCGAGGTCCCGGCCTAAAAAGACTTCGGCGTTCTGGGTTTCTAGGGCGAGGGGACCTAGGGCGGACATTCCGTAGCGGGTGACCATTTCCCGGGCTAAATCAGCGACTACGCGGATATCATTACTGGCCCCAATGGTGATTTCCGTATCCCCAAACACTTCCTGTTCGGCGGCTCTCCCCCCTAGGGTAATGGTAATTCGGTCAATTAACCAAGCCCGGGTGTAGAGACCACTATCAATCATTTCTTCGTTGAAACTTTGTTGAGCAAATCCACCAATGCCACCAGAACGGGGAATGATGGTGACTTTGTTTAAGGGGTCGGAATTTTCCAAAAGGGTCATCAGCAGGGCGTGACCGACTTCGTGGTAGGCAATCAGGCGCTTTTTCTTGCTATCGAGTAAGGGGGTCAGTTGCATCCCGATGGTGATGCGATCGATGGCGTCGTCGATTTCTAAGTGGCCGATCGCCTCTTTACGTCGCCTTGCGGTTAAAATGGCGGCTTCGTTGAGGAGGTTGGCTAAGTCGGCCCCGGAAAATCCTGGGGTGCGACGGGCGATCGCCTCGATGGAGACTTCTGGGGCCAGCTTCTTATTCCGCGCATGGACTTGCAAGATTCCCAGGCGGCCATTGTAACTCGGCAAATCGACCATCACCTGCCGGTCAAATCGTCCGGGACGGAGTAATGCCTGATCCAGGACATCGGGTCGGTTGGTGGCAGCAATAATAATAATTCCAGTGTTGCCCTCAAATCCGTCCATCTCGGTGAGGAGTTGGTTGAGGGTTTGTTCTCGCTCATCGTTGCCACCGCCGATGCCTGCGCCACGCTGACGCCCGACTGCATCAATTTCATCGATGAAGACGATGCAGGGGGAATTTTCTTTAGCTTTTTTGAACAGGTCCCGCACTCGGGATGCCCCGACGCCGACAAACATTTCGACGAATTCTGACCCGGAGATGCTGAAGAAGGGGACGCCTGCTTCTCCGGCGATCGCCTTGGCAAGTAAGGTTTTGCCGGTTCCTGGAGGCCCAATTAACAGGACGCCTTTGGGAATTTTGGCCCCGATCGCCGTAAATCGTTCTGGTTTTTTCAGGAAGGTGACGACTTCTTGCAGTTCTTCTTTAGCTTCCTGAATTCCAGCCACGTCATCAAACATCACGCCGGTTTTAGCTTCCATCTGAAATCGGGCTTTAGATTTGCCAAAGCTCATGGCTTGATTTCCCGCTTGAGCCGATCGCCTGACAATCATCATTAATCCCCCAATTAAGAGGAGAATCAACAGGAGATTGGCGGCCATGCCAAAGGCGGCAGAGGGGTCAGCGGTAGGCTGCACGTCCAATTGGATTGTCTCGGCTGCCTTGTTTTGTAATCTAATTCTTTCAAATAATTCAGGGTGGCGATCGAACAGGGGAACGGTATATTCCGAATCGCCCTGTAGTAATTTAACTCGGGCAACCCCTTGTGCCGGATCCACTGCCACCCGTTGGACTTCTCCGGCATCAATTTTCTGCAATAATTCGCTATAACTCAGGGAAGTGGCCTCGGTTTGGGCGATCGCCGGAGTCGTCAGCAGCACCCCTTGAGTGAGTATTCCTGATGCCAGCATTGCCCCTAGGGTGGTGGCTAGTTTGACCGGGAGAGATGATTTTTTAGCGACTGGCCCTGTACTGTTGGCACGGTTGCCTTGTTTTGTCATACTCTGACGCTTGAGTGAACTCGGTTGAGTGACTCCCCGTTGTCCCTCGATCCACTGTTTCAAAAAACCTTTCATCGAACCCTCCGGGATACCCCTGGCTTCAGACATGGGGAGGGATAGGAGCGGCTGTTGAAAACAGCCAATTTAGTAACCATAACCGTAACCATCCTTTTTGTGAACTGCTTTACTAGACCCCTTTCGGGTGGGGG
>NZ_JAFLQW010000137.1 GCF_017313335.1 Phormidium pseudopriestleyi FRX01
CAGCCAACATTCTCAGAAAAGTAGCGGTAACACTTGGGTTAAATCTGAGTGAAGTCAGTAGAGGCGCATTGACTACGCCCTTAAGGTTCAGATTCTGGACTCTTAAAGAATCCCACGCTCTTTAGACGTGGGAGTGTCAAGTCAATCTATATTTGGGATTAAAATTCAACCCTTGAAAGACTAGGGTAAGTGTTAATAATTATGAACGTTCGTAATTAATTTTTAGTAATTTCACCCCAAGGGCTGAACTCAGTCCGAGGGAGAAAGTGGGCAATTGCCCTCGGAGAAAAGGAAAAACCTTGGGCGGAGGGATTGAAACGGCTAAATGGCCCTGAACTGCCCCATCCGAATCTCTCCGTGATCCCCTTTAAATTTGCCCTTTTATCTCCTTGCCAGTCGAAAATATACTGATACTTTGGATAGATTTTATCCTGGTAATTTCCAGAAACGATGCGACGTTAGTTTATAATTGAAGCCTAGGCAATCTTTCTGGAGGAGTGAAAGGATCCGAAGCGCCTCCCGTCAAGATATTTTATTCGGCGACCTCTTCAGGAGGCTGGTTCATTGACCGCAAATTTTTACTTAAAATTGCCCCAAGGAACCCCCAGATTAACAATAGATGCTTTTTTAGACTGATGACTCATCATGAGTCTAATTTATACCCTTACAACAAACTGCTATGAAAATTTTACTGGTGGAGGATGACAAACCGATCGCCGAAGCACTTGTCACCACATTGAAGCACCAAAACCATGTCGTAGATGTGGCAACAGATGGGCTGCTAGGATTAGAATTAGCTGAATCCTGTGACTATGACTTGCTGTTGCTAGATGTCATGCTCCCGAAACTAGATGGAATTAGTTTATGCCGGAAGTTACGCAGTTCAGGCTATCAAATGCCTATCCTGTTGCTCACGGCGAAAGACAGCACAGAAGATAAAGTTAAAGGACTTGATGCCGGGGCCGATGATTATCTCGTGAAACCGTTTGACTTACCAGAACTCACCGCCCGAATTCGGGCCTTATTACGCCGGGGAATTGCTCCTTTACCCCCCGTGTTAGAGTGGGGAGCTTTACAACTGAATCCGAGTAACTGTGACGTTACCTATAACAACCAACCCGTCACCTTGACCCCGACAGAATATCGCCTGTTGGAACTGTTCATGCGAAACAGCACCCGGGTTTATAGTCGCAGTGCGATTCTGGATCATTTATGGTCCTTTGATGAACCTCCCTCGGAAGATACGATTAGATCACATATCAAAGGGTTGCGGCAAAAACTTAAATCCAGTGGTGCTCCAACAGATGTGATCGAAACCGTTTATGGGTTAGGGTATCGACTCAAACCCCTGAGTGAGGAAAAATTGGTACAACTGCCTCGCATCCTGATGGCGGGGTTGCCGGATGAGTTGGGATTTTGGTTGCAACAGCGCCTGGGAAATGCGGTGGTTCGGGTGACCCAGACGGGAGAAGATACGCGAACCCAACTGCGCGATCGCCAATGGTCCTTGGTCATTTTAGATCAACATTTGCGCTATCCCTCCCCGGCAGAACTACTCAAACAGATCACCAACAAAGGGCAATCCGCCCCCTCAATTCCAGTGATTTACTGTGGGGTGAAAGGGGTAGAAGGGTATCCCATCGCCCCCTCGGGCAAAGGTCGAAAACTCAAAGAAACCCGGAACAGCGCAACCACACAACAGCAGTTGGATACCCTAGAGCGGGTCACATCCTTGCTCTATCACCCCCTGGATGGGGAGGAACTCGCTCGTGAAGTCGCTAAACTCCTGAATCTGAACTTACCCTACCCCCAAACCCCTGGGAAACAGGACCCGACGATTGTCGCTGCCATTGGCAAAGTCTGGGAACGCTTCAAAGACCGGATTGCGGACCGAGTAACGGCGATCGCGCAGGCAACCGAGGCCCTGGAGTCTGGCGAACTGCCCCCAGAATTGCACGCTAAGGCAAAACAGGAAGCGCACAAATTGGCGGGGTCGTTAGGCACCTTTGGGTTGACTGAAGGTTCAGTGATTGCACGGCAAGTGGAGCAGTTGTTGCACAGTCCTACCCTCGATGCCACCCAAGCGGCGAATCTCACGGCATTAGTACAGGACTTGCGATCGCAGATCGACCAAGCACCCATCGAGAGCGATCGCCGGGAGGGAAGTCCGCTCAAGGATCTGCCGGTGCTCCTGATGATTGAGGGTGACCAAGAACTGTCCCAACAGATTGGCCTTGAGGTGACAGGGTGGGGAATCAAGGTGGTCAATAGTGACTCGATCGCCTCCGCCCGAACTGCGATCGCCGATCGCCGTCCCGATGCCGTCTTATTAGACTTATCGACCGAAGACACCCTCACCTTCAACCCCAACAATAAAAAAGAGGGATTAACCTTACTCTCGGAACTCGCCAATGGATTCCCTCCCCTCCCCGTTCTGGTCGTCACAGACCAAAGTCGGGTAGAAGACCGATTAGAAGTCGCTCGACTAGGAGGCCGTGCTTTCTTACAAAAACCAGTGAGACCGGCCCAAATCATAGAAGCCGTATTGCAGGTTTTGCAGGGAGTTCAGACCACCGAGGCGAAAGTGATGGTCATAGATGATGACCCACAAATCCTCTCCCTCGTTAAACATTTCCTCGAACCTTGGGGCATGAAAACCATCGCACTCTCTGACCCCCAACGCTTCTGGGAAACCCTAGAACTGTCATCCCCGGATCTGCTGATTCTCGATATAGAATTACCCCACCTGAGCGGAATTGAACTCTGTCAAGTCGTTCGCAACGATCCGCGATGGAACAGTCTGCCGGTCTTATTTCTGACCGCTCACACGGGTCCGGATATCGTCCATCAAGTGTTTGCTGCCGGTGCGGATGATTATATTAGTAAACCCATTGTCGGCCCGGAACTGGTCACCCGCATCCTCAACCGTCTCGAACGCATTCAGTTACTGCGAAACATGGCAGAAACCGACCCCCTGACCGGGGTTGCGAACCGGCGCAAATCCATCACGGAATTTGACCAGTTCCTGTACCTGTGCCAACTGCATGAACAACCGATGTGTCTGGCGATGTTAGACCTCGATCGCTTTAAGCAAGTCAACGATCTCCACGGTCATGCAATGGGAGATGCAGTGCTCCGGCAATTTGGCAAGCTCTTACTTCGCACCTTTCGGAGTAAGGATATCGTCGCTCGTTGGGGTGGTGAAGAATTTGTGGTGGGAATGTATGGCATGAACAAGGAGTCTGGGGCCAAACGCCTCCGTGAGTTACTTCAAGTCCTCCATGCGGAACCTTTAGTAATCGGGGAGGATCGTTTATACCTGACCTTTAGTGGCGGGGTTGCTCAGTATCTTGAAGATGGTAAAACAGTGGATACTTTGTATCGCTGTGCGGATCAAGCCCTCTATCAAGCCAAGACTGCTGGTCGCGATCGCATTATCGCTTATCATCATCAAACCGAACCCGGTTAATCTCACTCCCCAATTCCCACCACAAAAAACTGGCGGAGGTTCAAACCCCCGCCAGTTGTTTAGCTATATCAGTCACTCCCTGGAAGTCAGGATTGCGGAGTGGAATAGCGATCGAACCAAGACTGATAGGTATTGCGAAACCGTTCCTCTTCCACCACCAGTTCAACCCGTACTTTTGCACAACCGTTCGGTTGTCGCTTGGCAATTTCTTCTAAAATTCGAGTAGCAATTTCCGGGGAGTGAAATTCTCCGCTGACTCGGTTTGTGCCTTGCCCTTGTGGGACTGATGCGGTAGGTGTGATTCCTGGAACTTCATCGGAGGTGATGCGATAACCGTCTCCCTCTCCTAAAATAATTTCGGTGAGTTTTTTATACTCGGGACTAACTTGCTCAACAATTAACTTTTCCCGACGGACGGGGACTTCGATAATCCGGGTTTCAATTTCTTTGCGGACCACTACCTCACCGACTTTCCGCTTGTGGCGATTCACCACTAATCGTTCTTCGCGTAAGGGAATGTTACTGGCAATTACTTCTTTGCGGATTTGCTTAAAGTCCGCTAAGGAACTCTGTGAGTCGATTTGATGCGATCGCTCCTCAATGGCGATCGCCTCTGGACTCGTAGAGGAGGGAACAGACTCTACCCACTCTCCAGGTAACTCCGATGGGTCAATTTTGCCATTATTGTAGACCGGGGTTTGATATTCCGGTAGGGCGGCAAAGTGTTGTCTCGTCAGTAAGACAAAAACGGTATTCGTAGCATATTCTATTTTTTCAATCAAATCGCTACTCACTTTCACCAACCGACCCGGGCGATCGTCTACCAGGGACACAATTAAGTTGAGTTGGTTTTCCGGTTCTACGGTTAAATCCGTGACTCGACCCAGGGGTTGCCCTTCGGAATCTCGAACTGTAAAATCGAGCAGTTGACTCTTGAGGTTGTCCAATCGACCCGTAAGTTCGCTCTCAGTCTGAGCATACCCCAGGTTATCCCCTGTCGCCCTTACTTGATCATTCATAACTTGACTGTTCCTTTAGTGTTATTTGAAAAATTTTGTCAAAATTTAAAACCATTTTTAGTCATTCTACCTGAGCCAAAAGCCTGGTTATACTCGGCTCTTGACTCAGGTTAAGTGAGGCATCCTGGTGATGGGCTTTCGTTTCATTCACCCAGCACCTGTTCGGATAATTTGGCGGCCCGCTTCCCCGGTTTTAGGGGGGCGGGCCGAGATTTTACCCGCGCCCGTTTGTTGGTAGAGCGGAAATCCGGATATTACTTGCGGGGGCGTCGTTCCACCACAGGTTTACCTTCGGTGTCCACTTCCAATTCTTCCCGACGAAGGGTTTCTTGGCCTTCTACCATGTCGCGTTCGACTTCTTTATGGATTTCGACATTTTCGCGGACAAAGGCTTCTTTATGGATGTCAGCCGTTTCTTCGTACACTTCGGCTCGTGCCACTTCGCCTTCTTGGAAATTCGCCGTTCCGGGAGCCACA
>NZ_JAFLQW010000456.1 GCF_017313335.1 Phormidium pseudopriestleyi FRX01
AACTGTTTAATATTGGTACTTACGAAGGTCGGCAAAGATACTTTAAAGACAAAAGTGCGGTTAAATATCCTGACTTGTACAAAATCGCCAAAAGTAACGAAGATTACGGGTTGCTCTACTCACAAGTCGCGCAACAATCTCTTAAATCTGTAGCTGAATCTTTTAGCTCTTTCCGAGCATTGTCCAAGTTAGCTCATAAAGGAGAACTCAGCCAAAAGCCGAGATTACCAAGATATAGAACCAAAGGAGGAATGTACCCAATTTCTTATTAAAAGGGTGGAGATTTGTCGAGCAAGATGAATCTTACACTTCAAAATATAGATTCCTAGACCGAGACATAATGCCTGTGAAAGTCGGTGAAAAACCCGACAATTGGCAGCCATCGGGTAAACGAATTAAACGAGGCTTGTACCGTTCTGCTCAGGGACTAATCTTAAATGCAGATGTTAACGGGGCAGCCAACATCATCATCAAATCAAAGGTAGCCATAGACTCATTGATTGAGCGAGTGGGTAGTGGGTTATTGACTAACCCTTTAAGAATTAAACTTTGGGCGGATTCATCCCCCAAAATTTGTCCTTAAGAATCCCCGTGTCTTTAGACCGGGGAGTGTCAAAAAAAATTAATTGTTGAGTTTTTTAACACAATTGGATCGTTTGATGGAAAATTTAACCCACCTTCGATACAATCATCCAAAACCTGTGCGTTTGCCTACTCATTTAGATTATAATGTCAAGCTGAAGGGAATTTTTCAGTTTGACATCGGATTGAGTCAAGCCAAGGCGCTGATGCCTGATTCGCTTGAAGCGAATCAATTAATGTTCAACCCAACCCATCAGCAAAAACGCAGGAGTGCCAAGCCAGGGGCGATTAGTTTGGTTTACGATCGATAAGCTAGAGGTAATAGAATAATGGGGCAACTGGACAATCAACCGGAAAACTCGACAAGCAGTAACACTAAAGAAATCGAAGCCCTTCTGAGTTCCATGACCCAGGAGCTTCGAGATATTCAGCAAAATATCGTCGTTCAGTTGGCTCGGGACATGGCACGACTGCAAGCGGAACAATCCCGCCTGACTGCTGATATTCAAAAGCTGCAAAATCAACAGCAGCAAATACAATCGAAGCAAATGCAGGGGGGAGCGGGACGTCCGATGCAACAGCAGCAGTGGACAAAGCAACTGGCGCAAGTGATGGCCTCCCAACTCCAACAAGAATTGAGTGAGCGGTTGAAGGAAATGGTGGCTCCACCGCCCCCATCGCAATCCTTAACGACCCTAGACCCGAATATTGGAATGTCGTCGGCGCAGACGGGAAACTTGGATGAAAATGCCTATCGGTTGTTGGCATCGTTAGATACGACCCTGAACACCACCTTTAAAAATCTGCAACAGGAACTGAGTAGCTATCAAAGCTCGTTGTCCCAGCAACTGGGGCGAATGCACTCGTTGCAGCAACAAGGGGAAGTGATTTTAGAAACATTGGTCGATCGCCTGATCGAGCAATTGCAGTCAGAAGCAAGCAACGTTCAGACCACCGCAGAGATTGTCTCGAACCGCAGACAGGGACTGCCCGTGGGGACTCCAACCAACCGAGGCGATCGCCCGGAAGGAACCGGGACTCAAAGCGATCGCAATGCCGCAGAAAAAGCGGCGATGGCGGAAGTCCGGACCGCTACCCCAGCGACACCAGTCCCCAGCCCTCCTGTTGAAAGTAATATCTTTTTAACCGGGTTGATCCTGGCCTTGCTGTCCTCGATTATCATTTCCTTCCAAAACATCATCACCCGGGCGATTCTGAGTCCTCAGTCCCTCTTTGGATTGTGGTCAGGACAAGTCCTCTCTCCTGGAGCGGGAAATTCCCTGTTAATTCTAGGGATGCGGATGTTATTTGTGGTTCCGCTCATGGGATTTATTCTGGCCCCAATTTTGTATCCCAATACCTGGCGGGATATCAAACAACTGGCCAATCCTGAAAAGCGGGGGTCCGTCTGGATCGTCATTGGCAGTGGCTTATTTCTGTTTATGTCCCAGTTTTTTATCTATATCGCTCTGGGAAATATTCCGACAGGGGTTGCCATTACCTTGTTCTTTATTTTCCCCCCCGTCACTGCCGTCTTGGCATGGATCATGTTTGGTGCCAGACCGAGCTTTATCTTTGCCTTAGCTACCGTGACGATTTACCTGGGATGCTTCCTGACGGTTTCTGGCCGACTCACTGGAGGCGCACCGGATGGGAATTTGGGCCTAGGAATTGGGACGGCGATCGCCTCGGGGTTGACCTTTGCCGGTTATGTTATTTTGACCCAACTCAGTGCCCGCAAGCTGAAATTGCATCCGGCACCGTTTAGCGTCATTAACTTTTCCGTGATTTTAATCTTGGCGATTCCCTTCGTGATTTTGGGTTCTGGCGAAGGCAACTTCTTTACCTGGAATGTGTTACAGGAGAATTGGACCGGGTTATGGATTGGCAGTATTGCTCTGGCGACAACCACCTTGATTGGTTATGCCTTGAATAACTTTGCGATTCCCATGATTGGTGCACCATTAGCATCGGTGGTGGCGGCAACGGGTCCGGGATTAACCAGTTTAATGGCGTTGCTGTTTATTGGTGAAGGACTCGGGCTGAATGAGTGGCTCGGGGTGTTCATTGTGACCCTGTGGGTGCTCGGAATTAGCGTTGATAACATGAATAAGCAAAAGAAACCGGCCCCTGTGGCCCCAGCTCCAGCAAAACAAGGAGCCTAGAGCAGTTCCAAGGAGTGTAGAGACGTTCGGCACTGAGCGTCTTTGCTGCGGTGAACCTCTCAAAAAAGGGGAAAAAGAAAACCAGCGATCGGGCGATCGCTGGTTTTCTTTTTCTTTTAAATGTCCGTTCTGTGAGAACGGAGAGGGAGGGATTCGAACCCTCGTTAAAGTTACCCCTAAACAGCATTTCCAGTGCTGCGCCTTCAACCGCTCGGCCACCTCTCCAGAGAACTGGGGTTTATGCAAATTTATACCCACAAGAATATTATCCTAGCAGAACCCATTCGGTTTTGCAAACCCTTTGACAAAAAAAAAATTTATCCCGGAATTCGGTCAGGGTTCGAGCGGGGACAATGACCGATGGGCCTGGGTTTGGGGAATTATGAATCAATTGGCATCCCAGGGAGTGGGTAGATCCGGATATCAAAAATAGCGTAACCTAAGCATTAGATCCTTTGGTCGAATCCCGAAATTATTCCTGAGCCACACCATGACCCGTTCTTATCGCATCACCATCCATAATCGTCAGAATGGCAGCCGCCAAACCGTTGAAGTCCCCGAAGACCGCTATATTTTGCAACATTGTGAAAACAAAGGGGTTGACCTGCCGTTTTCCTGTCGGAATGGGGCTTGTACCACCTGTGCCGTGCGCGTCCTCTCCGGAGAAATCCATCAACCGGAGGCAATGGGACTCTCTCCAGCCCTGCGCGATCGCGGATATGCACTCTTGTGTGTCAGCTATCCCCGTTCCGACTTAGAAGTAGAAACCCAAGATGAAGATGAAGTCTACTACCTACAATTTGGGCGTTATTTTGGCAAAGGTAAGGTCCGTTTTGGACTGCCTTTAGACGAAGACTAAACCCGATTGGGAGCAGGATCTATGAAAATTTTCCGTTGTCCGGTATCCTGGATTGGACTTTTGTTCCTGGTTAGCTGTTCGTTCCCGGTTCCTTCCGAACAGGTACAAGTCCAGGTTGAGCGGGTCATCAGTGGCAACACCTTAGAAGTGCGCGACTTGAGTGCATCAGGCTCTGCCCTGAAACGAGTCCGGTTAATTGGCATTGAGGCACCGGATTTGCAGCAAAATCCTTGGGGAAATGCGGCCAAACAGCAACTTGAACGGCTGATTGAGGGGCAGACCCTGTTATTAGAATGGGATATAGAGAAGGAAGACGGATACGATCGCCAATTTGCTTATCTCTGGCGCGATGGGAAACTGGTCAATGAAGAACTCATTGCCGGGGGATATGTTTTGGCTGCCGTGCGATCGCCCAACCTCAAATACGATCGCCGCTTTACTCAGGCGCAAGAACAGGCCAGAATTATGGGACAGGGAATTTGGGATTTCCAGACCCCCTTGCGCGTGCATCCCAGTGACTTTCGTCAGAACCGGCCCTAAATCCTGAGTTCAAATTCTTCTGCTCAACGCTCAACTGTCAAGTTTAAAATTTTCATGACTCATACCCCCAAACAACTCCAAATCTTTCTCGATATTGCCACCGAAGCGGCCCTCGATGCTGGGGCGATCGTTCAATCCTACTGGGGGAACTTAAATGCGATCGAAGAAAAAGGACGACCCGGGGATCTCGTCACTGCCGCAGATAAAGCCTCGGAGAAAGCCATTTTAGAAGTCCTCAGACGCCACGTTCCTGAACATGGCATCCTCGCCGAAGAAAGCGGCAAACTCGGAGATAGCACCAGCCAGTATCTGTGGGCGATCGACCCCTTGGATGGCACCACTAATTTTGCCCATCAGTATCCCCCCTTTGGCGTCTCTATCGGATTATTAATTGATGGCATCCCCCAAGTGGGAGTAGTATTTGACCCCTTCCATAACGAATTATTTCGAGCCGCTACGGGACTCGGTGCCACCCGGAACCGGCAACCGATTCGCGTCTCCCAAACGGCAGAATTGCGAAGTAGCTTATTAGTCACGGGGTTTGCCTACGATCGCCGGGAAACCCCAGATAATAACTATGCCGAATTTTGTCATCTGACTCACCTCACCCAAGGAGTCCGGCGTAGCGGATCGGCTTCCATTGACCTGTGTTACGTCAGTTGTGGACGTTTGGATGGATACTGGGAACGAGGGCTATCTCCCTGGGATTTGGCCGCTGGGGTGGTTATTTTATCGGAAGCGGGGGGAAAAATCACCGCCTACGACGGCAGTCCCTGGAAAATTGAATCGGGACGAATTTTAGCCACCAATGGGAAACTGCACGAGAGTCTCAGTCAGGAACTCCTCCAAGTTACACCCTTAGAACGGTGGGCGAATCCCTAAGTTCAGTCTCGTCCTCATCAGAGGAGGCTCAAGCTTCAAGGGACACCTAGGGTATCAATGCCTAATGGTGATAGCGATCGCCCTGCAATGACAAGGGCGAAGTACACTAAAGATAAGATTACAGCCAGGGGATGGGCATATTACTATGTCTTTTAACATCAAGCAAGGCTTATTTCAATTTGATTTCGAGGACCACCATGCCATTTTGGGGGTGCCACTGGATGCGGATTTTAATACAATCCGTAAACGCTATATGCTCATAGCAAGGCGACTTCATCCAGACAGTTCTAAAGCCGAAAGTCCGGCGGATAAAAAACTCGCCACTCAGATTTTGTCAAAATTGGCAAATCCGGCTTACAGCAAACTCACCAACGACAGCACTCGTGCGGAACATGGTGTTTTGCTAGGGATGATGGGCAAACGATTAGTGCAGGAAAAAGACAAAGTTAAGCTCAAGAGTGAAGCGGCTCAACAGTTATTAAAATCCCAAAATCTGGAAACGGACTATCAAGAATCCGTCGCCAATCTGGGTAAACAGGCCTATGAAACCCTGAGTCAAACTCTGGAGACAATTGCACAAATCAGCGAGCTAAATTTAGTCTATCTGCAACGCAAAGAAAGCCAAGGGGAAACAGTGGGTAAAGCGGCTTCTGATAAAAAAACGGGCAAAGCGGCTTCTGGGAAAAAGAAAGCTCAAGAGAGTCCAACTCAACAACCTGTGGCAGCGTCAGCGACGGCAGATGCTGAAAAATCGGCTCCCTCAAAAATCGAAAACTATTGCCGTCGGGCGGAAAATTTCCTCGCCGGGGGAGATTTCGATGGGGCAGTTAATGAGTTAAAAGAAGGGTTGAAAATTCAACCTAAAAATAGCCGTGCGCATGGATTGCTCGGCCAAGCGTATCTGAAGAAGAATCAGGCTACCTTGGCTAAAGTCCATATCAATCAAGCCCTGAAGTTGAATCCGAAAGAAGAATCAGCTTTAGACGCGCAAAAAGACCTGCAAAAGCAGATTCAAAAAGCGGCGAAAGAGAAAGACAAGAAATCTCCGATCGCAGCTTTCTTCAGTAGTTTGTTGGGTGGGAAAAAGAAAAAATGATTCATCAACCTCCAGCCGGGGCCCGGGATTTACTGCCCCTTGACGTGACCCAGAAACGCTGGATTGAAAAGCGGCTGCGCCCGGTATTTGAAGGGTGGGGGTATCACAGGATTATTACCTCAACGGTAGAACGGTTAGATACCCTCATGGCTGGAGGCGCGATCGCCCAGTCAACGGTGATCCAACTTCAGGAACGGGAGGAGGATAGCCCCTTGGCCCTGCGTCCCGAACTGACCGCCTCGATCGCCCGCACTGCGGTCACCCGGATGACGGACACGACATTTCCTCAACGGCTTTATTACAATGCCAATGTATTTCGTCGGGGCAAAAACAACTCCCACGGTAGCCAGCAGGAATTTTATCAAGCGGGGGTAGAACTCCTGGGGGTGGGCGGATTGCTGGCTGATGCAGAAATCTTATTGCTCTTGCAGGACTGTTTGCAGAGTCTGGGACTGCGCCAATGGCGGCTGATTTTAGGTGAATCTGGGTTAACTCGCTCGTTGCTGCGGACCTTCCCAGACCCGCTGAAAGATAAAGTCCGGCAGGCGATCGCCCATCTCGATCGCCTCACCCTCGAAGCCCTACCTTTAACCCCAGAACAGCAGGAAAGGGCCTTGTTTTTGTTAGATCTCCGGGGTCGTCCCGAGGATGTCTTGCAGCGGGTGGGGGAATTAGAATTAGAACCTGCGGAACGGGAAACCCTGGAAAATCTCAAATCCTTAATTGACTTGTTAGACGAATCCAATCACAGCAACGGGTCCACAACTGTAGCCCCTATCCTGGATTTGAGTCTGATTCAACCGATGGATTACTACACCGGCATCGTCTTTGAAGTCGTCAGCGAAACCGAGTTCGGACCGCAATCCCTCGGACAGGGAGGGCGTTACGATCGCCTCTTAAGCCTCTATCATCCGCAAGGGGAAATGATTCCAGGGATTGGCTTTGCCCTCAATTTAGAAAACTTGCATCAGGTGCTGCTGCCGACGGGTCAACTGCCGACAACAACGCCAGCCACTCAGACTTTAGTGGTCCCCACCAACCCTCGTGCCTACGCTGCTGCCTTTGCTCACGCGCAAACCCTGCGTCAGAATGGGGAGTACATCCCTGTCGAACTGGATCTGTCTCCCCAATCCAGTCAGTCAGCGATTCGCCAATATGCACGCGATCGCCGGATTGCCCAAATTGCCTGGATTGAAGGGGATGGGAAAGTTGAAATTGAAATCGTCGGATAACCAAAGCATCTAACGAATCCAGGGTGTGTTCCTAGGGGGAGGAACCCTCAAAATTGGAATCAATTTGTAGGAGTTAATTGATGATTAGGGTTGCGATTGCGCTCACCATAGGAATAGGGATAGGGATTGGGATTAGCAAAGTCACTCCAAGGCTGTCCCGGGCGATCGCTCGCAAATTTCGGCCCCCCAACCCGAGCCCGGGCGGCGCGGGGGCCTTGGAACCGCAGTTCCTGAAGCTGATCGCCCAGATGGATGTGGGGGTTGTGTTGACCGGACCTAAATCCGAGGTTCTCGTCACCAACCCCGTTGCCTTGATCCTGCTGAGTCTGGATGAAGCGGCAGTCATTAACGGGGAATTATTCTCTAACAATCCTCACCTCTTACAAGAAGACTGTACCCCTTTTGCACCGGGGAAATGTCCCGTGATGGAGGCGATCGCCACTCAATCCCCCACTCAAGTGATCATCGGAATCGGGGTTCATTCTCCACTCACTCCCAATCCCAGTCGCATCCCGGACTCCGCCCCCCACTGTGACGGGGAAATGGATTGCGCTAAATGGTTGCTGGTTCATGCCAATCCTCAAATCGCCCCGAATGGCCGAGTCGAACAAGTCCTCTGTACCTTTAGCAATATCACCGAACAAAAACGTGCTGAAGCCTCCTTGCGGCGACGGGAGAATCGCCTGCGTCAATATAGTGGGGTTCTAGCCGAGTTAGCCAAAAGTCCGACGCTCAACCAGGGGGACTTGCAAGCCTCCCTAGAACAAATCACTGAAGCGGTAACCCAGGCCCTGCAAGTCGAACGAGCTAGTATCTGGTTATATACCAAAGACCGCAGTGCTATTCGCTGTATCGAACTTTACGAACGGTCCCCCGAGAAACATTCGGCTGGAATAGAACTCACCGCCGTTGACTATCCGATGTATTTTCAAACCATCGAACAGGAACGGATATTGGCGGCGGATGATGCTCAGGAAGACCCCACAACCCGAGAATTTACCCCCGGTTATCTGATTCCCTTGGGGATTACCTCCATGTTAGATGCACCGATTCGGGTGGGGGGACAAATGGTGGGGGTCGTCTGTCTCGAACATATTGGCCCCTCTCGCGAATGGCGGGTAGAAGAGGAAAACTTTGCCGCGTCCCTAGCTGATTATGTCGCCTTGGGGTTAGAAGCCAGCGATCGCGCTCAAGCTAGACTCAACTTAGAAAAAGCCCTCGATCGCCTGCAAGCTGTATTAGATACCGTCCCTGGATGTGTCTCTTGGATTGGGTCAGATTTGCACTATATCGGCGTCAACCGCTACCTGGCGAATCTGTTTGGGCGATCGCCTTCAGATTTTGTCAATCAGTCCGTCGGATTTCTGCAAACCCGTCAAGAATTTTCCAACTTTTTACAGCAATTTTTTGCAAGTTCTCTTCATAAAAACACCGGAGAAATTGGCTTAGATATTGAAGGTAACCTGCGCCAATATTTGGTGGGAGTCGAAAAATACAATCAGGGAAAATCAGCAGTTTGTGTAGGAATTGATATCACTGACCTCAAAGCAACCGAACAAGCGCTGCGACAAGAACGGGCTTTACTTCGGTCTTTAATTGATTCTATTCCGGATTTAATTTTCTATAAAGATAAACAAAGGGTATATCAGCGGGTCAATAAAGCGTTTCAACTCTTCGCCGCCCGAGAGGAAAGCCAGATTGTGGGCCAAACCGATGAGCAACTATTTTCGGCAGAGGCGGCGAAAACTTGTGCCGAAATTGACCAACGCATTTTGGCTGAAGGTCAACTATTGCGAGTGGAGGAACAACTTAACCACCTCAATGATAATACCACCTGGCTCGAAACAATTCAAACTCCCTTTGTTGACCCAAATGGGGAAATTGTCGGGATGATTGGAATTAGTCGAGATATTACTGAACGCAAGAATGCAGAAACGGCGCTGCAACAGTCTAAAGATGAACTAGAACGGCGGGTGGAGGAACGGACGGCTTTTTTAAAGGAAGCCAACGATCGCCTGCAAGTTGAGGTAACTCGTCGGGAACAGGTTCAAATTGCCTTAAAAGCGAGCAAAGACCGACTCCGCCAATGCTTAATTGCGGCCCGGATGGGAACCTGGGATTGGGATATTCTCAATCATCAACTCACTGGTTCTGCTGAAATGGAAGCCCTTTATGGTTTCGTTCCGGGGACGTTTGATGGGAACTATGACACCTATTTACAAGCGATTGATCCGGATGATAGAAACCGGGTTGAAGAGGCGATCGCCGAGATCTTCTCCTCCACCTCAGAACGGTTTGAAATTGAACAACGCATTCGCCTGGAAACGGGGGAATTGCGCTGGTTGAGCGCTCAAGGGGAAGTGATTCGCGATGCCACCGGACAAGCGATTAGAAGCATTGGGACCGTGATGGATATCAGCGATCGCAAGCAAGCACAACTCGCCCTCCAAGAGGCTGCCTACGCTGCGGAAATGGCCAATCGGTCTAAAAGTATGTTCCTCGCCAATATGAGCCATGAATTACGAACACCGCTGAATGCGATTATTGGCTATAGCGAAATGCTGCAAGAAGAAGCCGATGATTTTGGCTATACGGATTTGATTGCGGATTTGGAGAAAATTCGCACCGCAGGCAATCATCTGCTGGTGTTAATTAACGATATTCTGGATATCTCCAAAATCGAAGCCGGAAAAATGGATTTGTATTTGGAGGATTTTAATATCGATGAGTTGATTGAGAATGTGGTGAGTACCGCTCAACCCCTGCTGGAACGAAATGAGAATACCCTTCGGGTGGAGTGCGATCGCAGTTTGGGGACGATGTATGCCGATCTGACGAAAGTTCGTCAAATTCTGCTTAATCTTCTCAGCAATGCCGCCAAATTTACTAAAGATGGTCAGATTACCCTCTCCGTTGGCTTATTTTGTCACATAAACATGGCTACTGCCTCTGCCGCTACCGAGACATCCTCCGATTGGATTCAGTTTGCGATCTCCGATACCGGCATCGGCATTACCCCTGAGCAACGGCAGCATCTGTTCAAACCCTTTATGCAAGGCGATGCCTCAACCACAAGGGAGTATGGTGGCACAGGATTAGGACTCGCCATTAGTCAACGCTTCTGTCAAATGATGGGAGGCGAAATCTCGGTAGAAAGCCAACCCCTGTGCGGGGCCTGTTTTACCGTACTCCTCCCCTGTGAAGTGGTTGCTCCCTAGTCCTAGGGACTCTTTGCTCATGCCGTCCCTTTTTCGATTAAGATCCAAGATTGATAGCTCAGTCTGTTCTGGACTGGACAATTAAACCGTAAGAGAGGGAACGCCGTGCCACATACCATAGTAACCAACACCTGCGAAGGCGTCGCCGATTGTGTCGATGCCTGTCCCGTTGCCTGCATTCATGAGGGTCCGGGGAAAAATGTTAAGGGGACCGATTGGTATTGGATTGATTTTGCCACTTGTATTGACTGCGGCATCTGTGTCCAAGTTTGCCCGGTAGAAGGGGCGATCATCGCGGAAGAACGACCGGAACTCCAGCAGACGCCGCAATAAATAAGGAGTGAAATGGCGATCGCATTCGATCACAGAGGTGGCACATGATTGGGCGGATTTGGCAACAATTGGTTAGGTTGTTTCGGGCGATTGTGGGAGGGTTAAAAGGTTCATCCCAGCGGTCTGAATTGGAACCCAGACGAGACATTCACCCCCTAAGTGATTCCGAATTAGAGCATTATTTTCTCCAGTTGCTTGATGGCATTCATAACGGTTGGCAGCAAGTTAAGGTGCGGCGATTTTTTGAAGCCTTCAGCGATCGCGTGACTGATGAGCGCTGGAGCACATGGTTACGTCAATTTGGTGGCCGTTTACTGGCTTCTCCCGCCACTAATCACGAATTGGCACACCGATTGCAGCGTCTCGGGGAACTCGGATATGGGTCCGTTAGTACCGAGGCTCGTCAAATTGCAACGCAGTTATTGGCAAAGGAAGCACCCTCAGACATTCACCGCCCCACACCCACTCAAAACGAGGAACTGCCGCAGAATGCTGAAGCGACAGGGACTCAAACTGCGTCAACGGAGTTGAATCTCTCAGAAATATCCAATCCGGTGGAGAGTTCCGACAATGCGACACCGGAGTTAGTAGCAGAATCAGCTCAATTAGAAACTACTCCGGCATTAGCGGTGAGTTTGGATGAGTTGGGGACGATTCAAGAGCAAGAAACACCTCTGGGGATTCAACCTCTGGATGAACCTTTGGATGTGAACGGATGGTTTACCCGAGGGGTGGAACGGTTGGAAGCGGGGGACGATCGCGCCGCCCTGAATGCCTTTAATCGCGTGATTGAACTTGAACCCAATCATGCTGGCGCTTGGATGAATCGAGGCAATGCCTTGTTTAATTTAGAACAAGCTGAAGATGCTCTATCGGCTTATGATCGCGCCATTGAACTTCGCCCGGATGATGGGTTTTCTTGGGGTGCGCGCGGGGATGCCCTTTATGATTTAGAACGCATTGATGAGGCATTAATCAGTTGGAATAAATCTTTAGAATTAAAGCCAGATAATCCGGAAGTTTGGTATAATAAAGGGTTGGCTTTGGGGATTAATTTAGGCCAATGGGAGGAGGCTTTAACCAGTTTAGAGCAGGCGATCGCCCTCAATTCCAATGATGTACAATTTTGGTTCTATCGAGGGATTGCTCTGTCTAGTTTAAATCAGTTAGAAGAGGCATTAACCAGTTGGGATAAGGTCTTAGAAATTAAACCTGACTTTCGCGATGCTTGGATTAATAAAGGGGTGGTTTTGCAAAAACTGGGCCGCTATTCCGAGGCGATCGAGGCCAATAATCAGGCGATCGGCTTATTGTCGCACTAGAGGGGAGACCGCCAATCGAGAGACGGGAGGACTTACAATAGTAGGTTTTTCACGCTTAAGAACAGCGACGGTCCCCGGACCTTGGCAAGGGGAGGGTTAGGGTGGGGTCCTCTCCCCGGACCTTGGCAAGGGGAGGGTTAGGGTGGGGTTCCCCTTGACGTGGCGATCGCCTGAGTTACGCACTCAAAGGAAGCGATCGCGCCTGTATGAAGCCGGGTGCCAACCTCTTTCTTCGTGACCTGCTTAAGCACGTCACGAGGACACTCCACCCACTAATTCTTCCGGACGTGGCTTTGCCACGTCAAGGGGAACCCCACCCTAACCCTCCCCTTGCCAAGGTCCGGGGACCGTCGCTGTTCTTAAATGTGAGGCAAATCCCCCTGAACATAAAAAACCTACTGTTGTAAGGGTGGGGAGGATGGGGGAGGTGGGGAGGATGGGGGAGTTTGTCGTAACGACTTCAGTCGTTTCCCCCTATCTCCCCTATCTCCCCTATCTCCCCTATCTCCCCTATCTCCCCTATCTCCCCTATCTCCCCATCCTTTTACCCTACATCTTCGTTCCGCATTCAGGGCAGAAGTGATTGATAGAGGCATTTTTTGCCCCACAATTGCTACAGTAAACCAACTCAACCTGCAAATCTTTTTGTTTGAGTTCGGGTAAACCCAGCATTTGAGCATTACTCTTGCCCGGGGCTACCATTGGATAGCAATTTTCGTTACGGGTGACCTGGACATCGAGGACAAACGGTCCATCATGGGCCAGCATTTCAGCGATCGCATCCTCAAGTTCGTCTCGGGTTGATACCACCTTCCCTTTCAGGCCATAAGCCTGACAGAGTAAGGGAATATCCGGCATTCCCACCTCCATATTCGAGGACGAGTAGCGTTCCCCATAGAAGGTTTCTTGCCACTGACGGACCATCCCCTGCCAGCCATTATTGATGATCACAATTTTGACTTTAATGCCGTACTGGGCGATCGTTCCCAGTTCTTGCAAGTTCATCTGGAAGCTGGCATCGCCACTGATACAGATAGTTTGTTGATCAGGTAGCGCCACTTGGGAACCCATCGCCGCTGGAACTCCAAACCCCATTGTGCCTAATCCTGCACTGGAAATCCATCGTCGGGGACCATTTTTCAGGAACTGTGCGGCCCACATTTGATGCTGTCCCACGTCGGTGGTGTAGTAGGCATCCGGTGCTTGCCGTCCCACTTCCACGATCACCTCTTGGGGAGAGAGGGCCGTTTCTGGATGGGGAACCAACAAGGGATAATCTTCCCGCCAGCGCTCAATTCGTCCTAACCACTCTTTGGTTTGACTGACATCGGCAATATCTCCAGTTTCCCGCAGGCGACGCAGCAGATCCATGAGCACTTGCTGCACATCTCCGACGATGGGAACTTCCGGTCCCCGGTTTTTGCCCACCTCTGCGGGGTCAATATCGATATGAATGACTTTGGCGCGGGCGGCAAACTCATCTAGCTTCCCGGTAACGCGATCGTCAAAGCGAGCACCGACGGCAATCAGTAAATCGCATTCACTCACGGCAAAATTCGCGTAGGCGGTGCCATGCATTCCTAACATTCCCAAGGAGAGGGGATGATGTTCATCAAAGGCCCCGATGCCCATTAGGGTAGTCGTCACTGGAATCTGAAAATGTTCGGCGAGTTCTTTAATGCAGTCATGCGCACTGGCGGTGATCGCCCCTCCACCGACATACAGTAAGGGTTTTTTGGCTTGGCGAATTAACTCGATCGCCTGATTAATTTGCCGGGGATTCCCTTTCACCGTCGGTCGATATCCGGGTAATTTAATACTAGACGGTTCCACCGGCACATAGTCAAACTCTTCCAAACCCACATCTTTGGGGATATCAATCAACACCGGCCCAGGTCTGCCGGTACTGGCAATATGAAACCCTTCCGCCACAATCCGCGCCATATCCCGAGGGTCGCGCACCACATAAGAGTGTTTGACAATCGGTAAGGTAATTCCATAAATATCCGTTTCCTGGAAGGCATCCGTCCCGATCGCTGCACGCGGCACCTGTCCAGTAATCACCACCATTGGAATCGAATCCATGTGGGCGGTGGCAATCCCGGTGACTAAATTAGTTGCCCCCGGACCGGATGTCCCAAAGCAAACCCCCACCTTGCCGGTGGCCCGAGCATAGCCATCCGCCGCATGAGAAGCGCCTTGTTCATGGCGAACTAAAATATGCTGGACATCCCCTGCGGCTTCAAACCGATACAGTTCATCATAAATCGGTAAAATCGCCCCACCCGGATAACCAAAAATATGTTGGACTCCGTGACGCTTGAGACTATCCATCAACGCATAAGCGCCGGTTCTACGGGTGGGAACCACGACGGGTTTTGTTTTTCTGTCTGATCTGCTTTCTGAAAGCATTGGCAAACCTCATGTACTCTATGGGAATAGTTGTAAATCCCCCGCTCTTGAGACCGGGGAAGAAAAATAACTCAAGGGAGTAGCTATTTCCCGACCTGGTGAAGAACGGGTTACGGACGCTACTATAAAAGTTTCTATTTTCATCATGCCTTAAGAGTTAATGAAATATAATGTTTTTTTGTTGAGATTTTGGCTCTAGCTTCTCATTTAGACGACTCCAACCGACTCTGGCCCTTATCCAAGCCCCTAAGTCAGAGACTTTACATTTAAGATTACGAACGGTCCCCGGACCTTGGCAAGGGGACCGTCGCTGCTCTTATGCGTAAAAACCCTACTGTTGTAAGGGGGTCCCTCTCCCCATCAAACCCTCCGCCTCCTCAAGACACAGGGAAGCGGACCCGGGGTGACGATTCCCGGCTGATTGAGATAGAACTCAGGGCATTGGGTTGGAAATGAACTGTCAGTTTATCAAATTAACCGACTTCAAGCCACTGCAGCGAAGCGATTTCTGTGGGAGGCGGTTGAGAAACTGAGGAAACAGCACTTTCGTTGTGACTGAGGGGCAGTTGGCGAAGATTATTCGATTGGTTAGACCCGAACGGAATTTCAATGATAAACTCAGTGCCGCGACTGGGGTGCGACTCACATCGAATTCGTCCCTGATGTTTTTTGACGATAATTTCATAGCTAATTGCCAATCCCAATCCCGTCCCTTCTCCCACTTCCTTGGTGGTAAAAAATGGGTTGAAAATCTGAATTTGAAGTTCTGGGGGAATTCCTATCCCATTATCTGTAATTCGAATTGCCACTGCCTCACCTTGAAGTTCAGTTTTAATGCTGATTTTCCGGGGAACTGTCTCACCGTCATCAGAAATGGATTGACTTGGAGAGAGTTGCGGGCGATCGCTCACGGCATCGATCGCATTCGTTAAAATATTGATAAACACCTGATTGAGTTGTCCCGGATAACACTCGATTGGCGGTAACTCTCCATACTCCTTGATCAGTTCAATCTGACTCTCATCCAAGCGATGTTGCAGCATCCCCAGAGTGCTGTCAATCCCTTCATGGATATCCGCTTCTTTTCTGTCCGATTCATCCATGCGCGAAAAATTACGCAAATTGACGACGATTTCGCGAATGCGATCAGATCCTCCTCTGATGGAAGACATTAATCGAGGCAAGTCTTCCCGAACAAATTCTAAGTCTAGGGATTCCCTAAAATCTTGAATTGTAATCGGCAGTTCTGGAAAGGCTTGTTCGTACAGTTCTACTAAGGTTAATAATCCTTCTGCATATTCAATAAAATGAGTCAGGTTTCCCGAAATAAAACTGATGGGATTGTTTATTTCATGGGCAATTCCCGCTACCAGTTGCCCGAGACCGGACATTTTTTCACTTTGGACTAATTGCGCTTGGGTTTGTTTGAGATGCTCTAAGGCTTCCGTCAGTTCTTGGGTCCGCTCTTGGACTCGGAATTCCAACTCTTTATTATACTGTTTGGTTAGCTCGACTTCATAACGCTTGCATAAGTTATGATAAGCATTCGAGTGATACCGAAGTCGGGCAATTAGCTCAATTTTGTCGGGAATTTTAATTAAGTAATCATTGGCTCCCGAAGCAAATGCTTCGGCTTTTTGTTCGGGTTCTTCCTTTGTAGAGAGAACCACAATGGGAATGTCACGAGTCGCTGGATTGGCTCGAAAAAAGCGCAAAAGCATCAACCCATCAACTTCCCCCATGACTAAATCTTGTAAAATCACTGTGGGCTGAACTTGCGTGGCAATTTGAATGGCTTCATCCGGATCGGTACAAGAATAAAATTCAATATCTTTTTCAGTTGCCAACATCCGCCGAATGGCTTCCCCGACAATCGGCTGATCGTCTATCAATAAAATTGAGACAGGTTGAACTGAAAGTTCTTTAATCATGGCTTCTCCGGGAGTTGCACTGAAATTTTGAGGGAGGGAACGTAAAGCGATCGCTGGATTTATCTTGATTGATTCTTCACTCATGACCCTGGATTGCATTTAAGTTCCTCAGATAAAATTTACAACCAGTTTAAGGGGGTAATTCAAATTTCAATCGGACAACACTTAAAGAGTAGAGTTCGATGATTTATTAATCCCTTCTTTTTAGTGTTTTATACTCGGACATACTTTGTCATCTATCTCTAGGGGTAGAAAGATAATGTCAGGTTTCCAGTTTAACCCGAAAATATCATTGAATTAGGATAACATCGGTAGCGATCACTACTGGATTTTGTGAAACCCTTAGAATAGCAAGTCAATAGGGTCGTTATTTTTAGACTGTTCCGACTTGAAAAAAGTTCAAGTCACTCCAATTTATACCCCAGTTGATTAACTAAAGAAAGAAAGGAGGTTTCGGATTAGAGACTGAGGAGTTTTAGGGCGATCGCCTCGGGGGTTAAACTTTCTTGCAC
>NZ_JAFLQW010000662.1 GCF_017313335.1 Phormidium pseudopriestleyi FRX01
GAAGTTCAATTCCAGGTTACTATGTCGGACAAGACTTAGGCAAAGAAACCGGGTTTCTGCGGAAAAATTAGGGGGGATCTGATCAACTCGTCTCATCTCATCTGAGGATGATTTATGCCCCTGAAGGCGATCGCCTTCAGGACTTAGGGGACTCTTTTCCTGACCGGGTGCAACCCCTGTAACCCCTCTGTGGAAACTTCAATCTCGATCCATACTGGTATTGTTGCGAAGTATTACATTAGTCAGGTCTAGGAATGGAATTTCAAGGAATAGGAACGCCACGGTTGGACTGGTCTGGAGACGCCTTAGCCATTGGGGTGTTTGAAGAGGCAACGGAAATCACCGGGGAATTAGGTCAGCTCAATGACAAGCTAGGCGGGACGATCGCCGAACTGATTGCCGAGACGGAGTTTAAAGGCAAAGACAATAGTAGCGCAGTGACTCGTGTCGGGGGCGGCAGTGCTATCCGCAAGATTATTCTGGTGGGGTTAGGCAAGTCCGAGTCCCTTAGTGTGGATAGTTTGAGACGTGCCGCAGGGACTGCCGCAAAGGTGGCGAGTAAAGAAAAGTGCAAAACCCTCGGCATCGATCTCCCCCTGTGGAATAATGACCCGGATACCACGGCCCAGGCGATCGCTGAAGGGATAGAATTAGCCCTGTTTAAGGATTTGCGCTTTAAGTCGGACCCGGAAGAAACGGGATCGTCACTGGAACGAGTGGAGTTGCTCGGTTTGGCCGATCGCCAAGCTGCGATTACCCGAGGTTTACAAATTTCTAGTGGGGTGAATTTAGCACGGGAGTTGGTAGCGGCCCCCTCCAATATTGTCACGCCGATGTCAATGGCTGACACGGCGGAGGAACTGGCGGCTGAATATGGTCTGGACTTGGAAATCCTGGAACAGGAAGATTGTCTAAACCTGGGAATGGGTGCGTTTCTCGGGGTGGCGCAAGCGTCGGAAATGCCTCCAAAATTTATCCATTTGACCTACAAACCCCAAGGGACACCCCGGCGGAAATTGGCGATCGTGGGTAAGGGTTTGACGTTTGACTCGGGAGGGCTGAATATTAAGCCCACCGGCAGTGGTATCGAAACGATGAAGATGGATATGGGGGGTTCTGCTGCGACGTTTGGTGCGGCGAAGGCGATCGGTCAATTAAAACCCGATGTCGAGGTGCACTTCATCGCAGCGGTGACGGAGAATATGATTAGTGGTCGGGCGATGCACCCAGGAGATATCCTCACGGCTTCTAATGGTAAAACCATTGAGGTGAATAATACGGATGCAGAAGGTCGGTTAACCCTGGCGGATGCTTTGGTATTTACGGAGAAACTGGGGGTTGATGCGATCGTTGATTTAGCCACCCTCACGGGAGCTTGTGTGGTTGCCCTCGGTAATGATATTGCGGGGTTGTGGAGTACGGATGAAGGGTTAGCGAGTCAGTTGCTCGCCGCTTCCAAAACGGCGGGAGAAAAGTTCTGGCAGTTACCGATGGAAGAGTCTTATTTTGAGGGATTGAAGTCCCTGCACGCGGATATGAAGAATACAGGGCCGCGTCCCGGTGGCTCTATTACTGCAGCACTCTTCCTCAAACAATTTGTGGAGAAAACACCCTGGGCGCATTTAGATATTGCAGGGCCGGTTTGGACGGAAAAAGATAAGGGATATAACAGTGCCGGGGCCACGGGTTTTGGGGTCCGCACTCTGGTCAATTGGGTGCTGAATCCGGCTTAATCGGTTCCGGGTGATTCGGGTTATGAATCCCCGATTCATGAGGAGACCTTCAACCCTTTGTCATACAGGTTAACTCAGAAATCGGGTTGATGAGATCAAGATCTGGGTCACAACCCGCGCCATTTTCGGAGGAACCCGGTTTCTGGGCATCAGTTTGATTACAAGTCTAAAACCCGGGTGGAGATGCAAAATTTTGTGTTCCTACCCGGGTTTTGTGAATAATGGGCCAGTCATCCCGGTGATGAAGAGTATAAAATTTTTTTACTTAATATCACGTTGCTCAATCAGTTGTCTCTACTGTTCGGGAGTTCGATCGCAGAACAGTAGGAGCTATTTAGGGTCAGTCGGAAGGCTCCGGTGATAAATCCCTACAGTAGTTTCCCGAACTTTTAACGCAGAAAAGGGTGGGCAGAAGCCCACCCCCCAAGGAGTTAGAAGAAGTGCAAGGAGCGAATAAAGACCAAGGTGGAGTGGAATAGCTCCACCTTGAGTGCTAAACTTTTTACGCAGAGAGGATATATTTCGACTCAATCGCCGCCATTTTATCGGCATTGACTAAGGCTTGATAAATCATCACAGTGACTTCGGCGCGGGTAGCATCGCCAGTGGGGTCAAGTTTGTCCGGGTTGGTATGACTCACAATTAATTCCTTGGCGAGGGCCGTTGCCACTGCCTTCTTAGCATATTCGGGAATGCTTGTGCGATCGCTAAATTTAGTTAAGCTCTCTACATCCCCACCGGATAACCCGAGTCCATTGACGAGAGAAACGAGCACCTGGGCGCGCTGGACATTTTCAGCCGGCTTGAAGGTGTTATCTGGGAAGCCGGAGATAAATTCGCTTTTATAGGCGGTTTGGATCGCGACGTAGCCCCAGAAATCTTCGGGAACATCTTTAAAAGTAGCCGCATCCCGTTTAACTGGGGGATTTAAGGCTTTGGTGAGTAAGGCGGCATATTGCGCCCGGGTCATTTTGTCATCGGGCTTGAAGGTGCCATCAGGATAGCCCCCGACTGCTCCGGCATTGTATAAACCCAGAATGAACGGTTCGGCCCAGTGACCGGCAATATCACTCAAGGGTTCTGATTTGACATCAGATGCCACGATGTGAGATGAAGTAATCGCGTTGGCGAGTCCTTTGACGACTAAGCCTTGATAAATAATAGCCGCGACTTCCGCCCGGGTGATTTCCCGCATCGGATTGAGTTCCTTAACATTAGGATAGTTAACCACCATCCCTTTTTCCGTGGCGATCGCCACGGCATCGGTGGCATAGCTGGGGATTTGAGCGCGATCGGTGTAATACCCCAGGGTCGCGGCATCTCCGTCACTGAGTTTCAAGCCACTGGCTAAAGAAACCAACGCCTGTACCCGAGTTAAATTGTCCTTGGGACGGAAAGTCACATCGGGGAATCCGGCGATGAAGCCCATGCGGTTGGCTTTGACGATCGCATCTTTACCCCAGAAATCACTGGCGACATCGGTGAAGTTCGTCGTGGTGCTACTGAGGGTTTCATTAAAGGCTTTCGCGATGATCGCCGCATATTGAGCACGAGTCAGCTTCTCTTCCGGCTTAAATGTGCTATCGGGGAACCCAGCAATCAACTTTTTCTCGACCATTGCGGTGATAAAGGGTGCCGCCCAATGACCCGCAATATCCGTTAAGCTAGTCGGTTTGTCAGGATCAGAGTCCGGATCCTCGGGAGGGACATTGCTGACGACAAACTCGATATCACCTTTGACCTTCGTCGCACTTAGGGTATTGCCGATACTGAGGATTTTCTCGGTACTGGTATTTTGGACATCAAACTTGCCGTTATCTTTAATCGTGTTACCAGCAGGGTCTTCACTCGTCCCCAGGTCCACTTTGGCATTAGTGGTAACGGTGATGCCGTCTTCCTCGTTCTTTTCGATAATATTGTTGCGAAGGACGGGACTGGCGTCACCATTAATGACTAGCCCGGTGCGATTTTCCAGAATGTGGTTATCTTTGAGCAAAGGCGCTGACTGATAGCCGATCGCCAACCCATAGCCAGTTTTTTGAAACAGGTTGCCTCGCACTTCCCCTTTGGCATTGTCCACAAAGGACATCCCGTTACCCGTATTCTCAGAAAAAATGTTATTTAAGATCGTCGGTTTACCCGTGCCGCTCACAAAAACACCTTCACGAAGGGACTTAGATAAGGTGCTATTGGCGATCGTGGCGGAGACGCCGTGGA
>NZ_JAFLQW010000191.1 GCF_017313335.1 Phormidium pseudopriestleyi FRX01
AATCCCCACGGTAAAATCGGTCCGGCAGGGTCTCCTAGTCTCGTCCACATATTGATTATACTCAGCAGGATCACGCCTATATTTCCAATCATGTGAATCCATCCGGCGCTGCGATCGCGGACTCGTTTGATTTTTACGAAGTCAAACATTCCTGTGAGACCAGCGGCGACTCCACTGATAATTCCCCCCACAATCAGCCAAAATGACGCTCTGGCCCAAAATACATCGGTTGTGCTCCAATACACCACATCGCTGATCAGGGCAGAAATCAGTAACCCGATCGGCATGGTGACGATGACGGGGTGGATCGGATGACCGGCGATCGATAATTTACTGGTCACACCGGAATCCAAATACTCTTCGTCTTTGCTTTCAATGACAGGGGGAATATTGGGATAAGGGGAGATTCTTCTTTCGCTTGTTTCCATAATCTTTTCTGTTAAACGCCAATTTTTAACAAATTAGGAGCGAATACATTAGGCGATGCTTTGCTCACCTGTATTCGCTCCTAAATTAAGCTGACTTAGTTGTAAGTCCTCTTCCCCTCACCCTAAATCCCCCTACAGGCAGACTTTATACCGTCCAATGGGAATAAATTTACTCTACTGGACCAAACCATTCGGGGGTAAAACTACCATGCAATCCATAGGGGACATGATGTTTGAGGTGCAATCGTGCGATCGGTCCTTGAGTCAAGTCCTGAGCATTTAATATCACCAAGTCGGACCGATGGTGTGCCGCATCGTACATCAACAGTAGCAACCAGCCTTCATCTTCTTTTGTTTCCCCAGGACGCGGAACGAACACGGGTTCCCCAGCAAATCCACGGGGGGCGGCACTCCAAATCTGTTGGGTTTTGGTTTTGAGGTCCAGCTTTAACACCGCCTGCAAGGGGGCATTTTCCTCGGGTGCATGGGCGGCCCCGATATACAAGTAACGATAGGGCTGGCCTACTTGTTCAGGATGCAGGACCGGAAACTCACAGCAGCGGCTTTCTAGGACTTGATGCTGCACAGTTTCAGTTTCTAAATTCACCTGAAATCGCCACAACTGACCCGCAGGAATGGTATCAAAATCAACCTCGCGAAAATCTCCATCAGGTTCAACGGAGGGGAAGGATTCATAACAGACAGAATCGATAAACACTTCTCCATTTTCTTCCCAAGCATTGGCATGATGGAAGACAAAGCAAGGTTCAGTTTCAATGATTTTAACTGCTGATTTGCCATCCCGGGGAATTAAAATAATTTTAGTTTTTTCATGGGGATTAAAATCGATACATTGTCCTGGACTGCGCCATCCCAATAAAAAAGGTAAAGGATTAAACCGGACGGGATTTTGGAAAAAGATACAGTAGTTGGGGGTGATTGCCATGTCATGGAGAAAGGCAAATCCAGGAATGCTGTGGGAATGTTGTCGCACTACTTCCCCGGCGGGATTGAGTTCGTAAATGGTGATGGTGGTGGAGGGTCCGGGTTTAACGGCAAAGTTGACGAGGCAAGGTGCACCGCCATCCTGTTGAGAATGGGGGTCTATGCGCGGATGAGCGGCAAAGGCATCTCCAGGGTTTAAGGTGCCTTGAATGGTGTCTAATCCTAGGGTTTCTAGGGTATGAGGGTCAAGGCGATGGGGTTGGGCGGCTTCCCACAAGGCGAGGAGTTTGTTTCCCCAATAAATGACGTTGGTATTGGCAATATTTTTAATGTTGAAGTTAAAAATATTGGCTAACCATCCCCCAGGTTTTTGAGTACCAAAGACGCCGCGATAGAGGATTTTTCCGGCTTTTTGTTCGGCGAGATACCCTTCTGTTTGGACGAAGCGGTTGCTAAAGTGGGCGCGACCTTTGTTGATAGCAATTTTGCAAATCATGCCATCGCCATCAAAGGGGTGATGAATGCGATCGCCGTTAATATCCAGGAGTCCGGGACCGTTTTTAAAGAAGGTGCCTTGGAGTTCGAGGGGGATTTCTCCTTCGATGTCTTCAATCCAGTAGTCAAATTCCCGAGGTTGGGATTCGTAGCCTTTTTGCCAGTCTTGGCGTGTATAGGATTTTTTGGAGGAAATGTTTTCGGGTTGACGGTTTTGGAGTTGCATGAGGTTGAGAGGGATTTTGGGTGGTTTAAGCGCTGTTGGTTGTGGCGATTTGGGGGAATGTTTTTATTACGAATTAATCCGGAGACGACTGAAGTCGTTACTACGAAAGGGGGAGTACGACTGAAGTCGTTACTACGAACGGGGGAGTACATTGGCTAATTTTGGGGGTTTAAGGGATTAAGCAGAGGGTTCTAGTTCGGGGACTTTTTCTGGTTGTAAGGGTTCGATCGCCCCTGCATGATCCGGACTTAATCTTCGCATCTCTTCATACCGCTGATTCTCTTCGGATGCGGGTAATTGATCGCCGCCTGAATTGCTGTCCGGTAGCCATTTAATGAAGATTAACGGTAACAGAGTGGTAAGGTTGGTAATCACCACTAATAGCCAGAGTTGGTCAAAGTTGGTTTCACTCACTCCCAACAAGTGCATCAGCAATGCACCTTCTTCGTATGACAGCAGTCCCGCTAGGTTGGTGACGGACATTAATAGGGCGAATAAGGTGGCTTCGACTCCTGGAGGGCAAAGTCTGGCAGCGAGGACTAGGACTGGCATATAGGCGATTTGTCCCATGACGGTGAGAATCAAGCTATCGCCGATGCTAAACCAATGGTCATCGATGCCGATCGCCCGGTTGGCATGAGTCACCAGTAACAAGGTTGTCATCCCTAATGCCGCTGATAGTAGGGTGGACCACCAAAAGATCCGGCGAAAGGGAATTGTTTTAAAGAAGCGTTGGAACAGCCAAATCCCCACTAAGGAGGCGAGACTGGTGACGAGTCGCACTTTCCCTAAAAATTCGGGTTGAAATCCCAGTTCGTTGGTGGTGAAGTAAAAGAAGGCGGAATCACTCGATGGGGTTGCCTGCCAGATAAACAGAAAGGCTGTGGGTAACCAAATCGCTTTTTGAGCGATCGCACCTTTGAGTTGAATCACTTGTTCTTTGACTTTACCTAACCCAATCGAATCCTCTCCCACTCGTTCCTCGGCAATCAACCATGCCACTGCGGAGACAATGGGAGGAAAGGTTGCAGTCATTAAAAACACGGTTTGGGTGCTGAAATGTTCCAGCAGAGAACCGCTTAAATAGGCGGTAATCAATCCTCCAACTGCGGAGGAACCCCAACACAAGGATTGCAGAGAACCGGCATGACTCAGAGACTCATTTCTGGCACGTTCGACGACGAGGGAATCGACAATCACATCGCTAACGGCAACAGCCAGAGAACTGAGTAACATCATGGCTGTCGCTTGCCATCCGGTGTTGACGACGGTTGCCATGCCAATCCAGGCGACTGCACCCAATATCCCCGACAGAATGAGATAGGGCCGTCGGCGATACCCAAAAATGGGTAACCCATCGGACATAAAGCCAAATAGGGGTTTGACAATCCAGGGTAAGGCGGCAATCCCCATTAAGGCGGAAACTTCCGCAGGACCTAGCCCTAGTTCGTCTTTTAGGAAGAAACTAACGGCTAACCGCGCTAACCCCAGGATGCCTTGCACGAAGTAAACTAGCAAAATGGCAACCAGTTCAGGGGTAGGCTCGTTCCCGAATAGGAGTTTCTCCTTGATTAAGTTTTTAATTTTGGCTCCATTCGTCGGGGAAGTTAGCATGGGGCTTATTTTCTTAATATTTCTCAATAATTTATAGCATAACTTTATTTTTGCGGGAGTGGCTGCTTCTAGGGGGGGAAGTAACCACAGATTTCACGGATTTTCACGGAGGGATGGGGTGGAGATGAAAGGGGAGGGGCGTAGAATGGGTGGAGATCTGTTTGGGGGTTGATGGGATGTCTAATCGTAATTCCGGATTTCGGCAGGTTTTTTTGGCGGCGATCGCCTGTGGTTTGGCTGTTGTTTTGGCGGGTTGTCCTTGGTTGTGGGGACCACCAACAGCGATTGAGACTCACTTACTTTTTGGGAATCCTAGTAATGCAACGGAGGATCTGGGGAATGCGGATAATTATTTGATGGAAAAGCCTCAGTATATGTTGTCGTATAATCGCAGTCTGGGGACGGCAAATTGGGCGAGTTGGCAGTTGAATTCATCGTGGTTGGGGAGGGTGGACCGTCAAGATGATTTTAGACCGGATGAATTGTTGCCGGAGGGGTTTTATGCGGTGAGGGCGACGGATTATCGCGGAAGTGGATATGATCGCGGGCATCTGGTGCCTTCGGGCGATCGCACGGCATCGGTTGAGGACAATTCGGCGACTTTTGTGATGACGAATATCATACCCCAATCTGCGGCTAATAATCGGGAGGTGTGGAACGAATTGGAGCAGTATTCCCGCAAGTTGGTGCAAGAGGGGAAGGAGTTATATATTATTGCGGGACCGGAAGGACAAATCAAGGCGATCGCCAATGGTCGAGTTACGGTGCCGCGCTATACTTGGAAAATTATCGTAGTTCTGGATCGCCCGGGGAGTGGATTGAGTGGGATTACGGCAGATACGCGGGCGATCGCGGTCCAAATGCCCAATACGGAACGGGTTGCCAATACGGCATGGCGAGATTATCGAGTCTCTATCGATGTTTTGGAGATGGCGACGGGATATGATTTCTTGTCTAATCTGCCACTCGGGATTCAAGAGGCGATCGAGAGTCGGGTAGACAATCTTTAATCATTACAACAGGACAAGGCATTGCCTTGTCCTGTTGTAATTATGTTTCTACAATCGTTGTCTTCAGTCCTATGGTTTTATCTTCAACGGTTCCCAAGATATAAACATCAATTTCCACCTCTTTAAGGCGATAAACGATTAAGTCATTCAACTGGTCATTCAGAAAATCAAATAACTGTTGGTAACGGTTTCTCGTTGCTCGTTCCTCTTCATTATGCCACGATTGTTCCCGGAGTGCGGGGGCAAAAAAACGCTCTATACTCACGGTTTCAATGGGGGTATTTGAGGGGAGATTACTTTGTTCTAAGAGTTGCTCGGGGGTGAGGTTAGAACAATCATAGGAGACAATTTCCCAGGGATAATCTGCTTCACTCATCCAGAGCAAATCTTGCGTTAATTTTGTCAGTTGTTCGGTGATGGTTTGGGTCATAGTTGGGTTGTTTTTAAGGGAATTAATTGAACTTAAATGGAGTGGTGATTTAAGAGGGACCTCTCCCCCCTAACCCCCCCCCTTACAAGAGTAGGTTTTTTACGTTTATGGTGATTCGCCTTACTATTAACTGCACGAACGGTCCCCGGACCTTGGCAAGGGGAGGGTTAGGGTGGGGTCCTCCTGAAGTGGCAAAGCCACTTCAGGAAAAATTAGTGGGTGGAGTGTCGGAGTGAGGTGGCGATCGCCTGAGTTACGAAGAAATAGGTTGGACTAGCCTCTATACAGGTGTGATCGCCTCCAGTGAGTGCGTGAGGTGGCGATCGCCACCTCACGGGAGACCCCACCCTAACCCTCCCCTTGCCAAGGTCCGGGGACCGTTCGTAAAAAACATACTCTTGTAAGGGAAAGGGGGTTAGTTCACCCCTTTAATTAGCCGGTTCTCCTTCATCAATTAAGACAAAACCGGGAAACATTTTGGCGATCGCATTGCCTAGCTCGTATTCAATTCGTTTTTCTCCTGCAATATCTTCTATCACTAAATAGGCAATTTGAGACCGATTCACTCGCATCCCCACTCGCCATGAATCATGGGATTCATAACTGGGAAGTTTCACCATATCCGGTAGAGATTCCTTCAATCTGATTCCCTTGGATTGGGGGTCAACCCACAAAGTTAAACTCAGGGGGGTATCATTTTGAAAAGTCACTAAGGGAGGAATTTCTGCAAACTGAGGTTTCGCTAATTCATCTAAACCAGAACCGCCTTTAATAATTGGAATAAATCTCTGTTCTCGTTCTGCTTGAGTATTAATTGTGTCTACGACAATCCCGAGGGTATGAACATATTTTTCTGTCGGTTCTACGAGTTGATTGGCGATTAAACAGGCTCCGTAAGAGATGGCATAAGCACTATTAGTGATATTAAAAGTTTGGTCAAAGCGCGGGTCGGTTTCATCAATGGCTAAGGCGTCAGAAATGGCGCGTTGGACGAGGAGAAATTGGGAGAATCCACCGACTAAAAAGAGGCGGTCAATTTCTAGGTTCTGTTGCTGTAACCAGGCTTTTAAGCGCTTCATGACTCGATGAATTCCGTCGGAAATGGGGGTAAAGGCTTCTAGGATTTCGGCGAAGGTGACGCTGTAGCCTCCCGCAAAGACATATAAATCGCGATCGCCATAAATATCTGGTTCTTTTAAACAGTTGATTAGTTTTCGGGTTCCTCGGCCATGAGAGCCTATTTTGACCGTTTCAAACTCTCGGAGTAAGCGCAGGAATTCGGGGTCTGTTTCATCTAAAGGGTGGCCGTGTTTGCGGGTGTAGGCGAGTTGGACACAGTGGCGATCGAAGGCAACTCCGGCAGAATCTAAACCGCAGTCGCCTTCTCCATCAAAATAAAGCACCTCCACCTTTTTATCCCCATAAATCCGGCACAGACTCACATCAAAAGTCCCGCCGCCCATATCGCAAACCAGCAAATTACCACTAAACGATGCAACTCCCTCTTGTCGAGCGCGGCGTTGGATTTCCCAAGCATAATAAGCCGCTGCTGCCACAGGTTCACTCACCAGATGAATGAGGGGTAATCCTAACTGTTTAATTAACGTTTGGAGCGATTCACGGCCCCGATTATAAATATCTCGTTGCCAAATTTCTGGAACCGAAACTACCAAAGCATTGACCGACCCTTGTTGGTTGATAAAACTATAGGGATTCTCCTCAGAAATTAGGAGTTCCCGCAGGTAGTCTGCCGTCACGGTACTCGGGGTGCGATCGCCTGCAAAATACTCGGAAAAATCAGCCAACGGCAACCGCATTTTAAAATTGCCATAACTTTCCACCTCCGGATGATTCGCGGCGGTGGTGCGTGCCGCCATGCCAATTTCCACAAATCCCTCATCGTAGGCGATAAACGAAGGGACATATTTATGACCGTCTGGCCCCCCATATTGGAAAGCATCCAGTTCTCCAGTCGGACCCATGTAGGAGGCGATCGAGTTAGTAGTGCCGAAATCGAGTCCGATATTGTAGTCTGTCATCTTTCCTAAAGCGTTAGGGGTGATAATCTAATCTGGCCAAGAGCTTCCGGGTCAATCTTCCATCAACAGGGCCAGAAAGCCGGTTTCTGGCCCTACTGGGGTGCGGATTGGCAGAGTGTTTGTGAAAAAACCCGATTTCTCACCGCTATGCCGACCCCATAGCACAGTCTATTTTAAAGGGCGATCGCACCTGCGGACTTCCTTCTATGAGCTTCCCTCCTCAAAGATTCGGTTCGCGAATCCCTCGGGCGTTTCAGACCAGAAACCCAGTTCACAGACCCGATTTCCTGGCTATCCTGTACCTGTTCTGCTAAATCAGTTTATCTGTTTTTTACCAAGAGCTTGTGAACCTCAGTTAAAATTTGGCATTCCATGATTGTCGGAAATTTTTTATCCTAGCATAAAATTATTTTGCAACGGGAAATAAAATCTCTCTGATTCCCCTGATTTTGAGTGGGTTTTCGCTACAGTAAAAACGGGTGCAGATTAGAAACCGGCATCCTGAAAAAACCAATGCTATTTTACGACAAAATTTGTATTTTTTTATATTTTAAAGGGTCTCTTTTTATAAAAGTTGCCCACACAGGAATCAAGTTTTTCGCTTTGTTTTGAATTTTGGGAGTTATGACTGCGTTAGCCAAGAATAAACCGATGAAAAGACCCCAAATTGCACCTCGGTAAAAACATCCGGAAACGACTTTAGTCGTTACTACAAACACCGGAGGGAATCAACTACTGAAGTCGGGACCTCGAACCGGGATTTAGATTGATTCAATTCGGTGAATCCCGAAATCTGGTCTAAAGTGGTGTCTAATAGGGGCAGGACTATCGTTTAAGGGGATTCCCCCGTTGCATTTAGTCCCAAATCACTCTCTGTTTGACTGTTCAGGACTTTCTACCTATGTTTAACTTCCAGAATTGGCAATTTCTGCGGGTGTTCCTGCTGAGTCTGTCTCTCATTCCCTTGGCAACGGTACCGACAAGGGCGCAATCTTCTTTTACGGATGTGCAAGGACATTGGGCTCAATCTTGCATTGAAACCCTGCAAACTCGGCGGATTATTAATGGATATCAAGATGGGACGTTTCGTCCAAATGCGCCGGTGACGCGGGCAGAATTTGCAACGATGTTGGATGTGGCTTTTCCTAATGCGACAGCGGGACGGGATGCGGTTACTTTTACCGATGTTCCTAGCAGTTATTGGGCAACTTCGGCAATTCGTAGTGCTTATCAACGAGGATTCTTATCAGGATATCCAGGAAATCGATTTAATCCCACGGAAAATATTCGTCGGGTTCAGGCATGGGTGAGTTTGGTGAGTGGATTGAATTATTCTCCCCAAGGAGAACCGCAGCAATTGTTATCTCAGATGTTTGATGATGCGGGACAAATTCCAAGTTATGCAAGGGATGCGATCGCAGCAGCAACAGAAAAACGCCTAATTGTTAATTATCCTAATCTCCGGCGTTTAGATAGCGATCGCCCTGCCACTCGTGCGGATGTCTCGGCTTTCCTCTGTCAAGCCCTGATGGGGCGCAGTTCTCCTCTGCCTTCTGAGTATGTTGCCCTTGCCCCAATTCCTATCCCGAATTCGGAAATTCGTGGGGTGTGGTTAACCAATATTGATAGCGATGTCCTCTTTTCTAAGGGTAATTTAGAATGGGGCATGAAACGACTGGCTGACTTGAATTTTAATACGGTTTATCCCACGGTTTGGAATTGGGGATATACCTTATATCCGAGTCAAGTCGCGCAACGGGTGACGGGAAAATCTATGCAGTTGGTGACGCCAATTGATCGCAATCATGACCCGAATTTGGGACAAGGGCGGGATATGCTCAAGGAGGCGATCGCCGAAGGGAAAAAACATGGATTGCGGGTGATTCCTTGGTTTGAATTTGGCTTTATGGCCCCGGCTGATTCTGAATTAGCCCGTCGTCATCCCCACTGGATTACTGAACGTAGTGATGGCACAGAGGTGAAGATGGAAGGAGAACATCCTCGGGTTTGGCTGAATCCCTTTCACCCCGAAGTCCAGCAATTTATCCTGGATTTACTCCTAGAAATTGTCACTAATTATGAGGTCGATGGCATCCAACTGGATGACCATTTAGGCTTACCTTCCGAGTATGGTTACGATGATTACACCGTCAATCTCTACAAACAAGAACATGACGGCAATTCTCCCCCGACTGACCCGAAAGACCCGGATTGGTTACGCTGGCGGGCCGATAAAATTACGGCGTTTAAAGAACGGATGTTCCGAGAAATTAAAGCGCGCAATCCCAAGGCAATTGTTAGTTTATCTCCCAATCCCCAAGAGTTTTCATATCAATACTATTTAGCAGATTGGGCAACCTGGGAACAAAAGGGATTAGTGGAAGAAATCGTCTTGCAACTGTATCGGAATGATATTAATGTGTTTATTGAGGAGTTAGAACGGCCCGAAGTGCAAGCGGCCCGACGCAATATTCCTGTGGGAATTGGGATTCTGAGTGGGTTACGAGGTCGTCCCATTCCCATGAGTCAAATTCAAGAACAGGTGGAAGTGGTTCGGGAAAAAGGATTTGCGGGAGTGTCTTTCTTTTTCTATGAAAGTATGTGGAATTGGTCTGATGAAACGCCAGCGCAACGGGAACGGGGGTTCGGGGAATTGTTTCCGAATCGGGCCGATCGCCCCAGTGTAATTGATAACGAGAATTGGCAACCTAACCCGTAATGGGTGAGCGGTCAAGTCAACATTTGTTGATACTTTCCCACCGTTTCCAGGAGGGCGATCGCCACGCATTGAGAAAAACAATGGCGGGGTTTAAACCGGCTGAAAGTCTTATAGAGTGGTGTTTTTAGTCGGTTAAAACCCGACTTTAGCTATGAGGCCGCCAACGTTTAAACCCTCGCCGGTTGTTGCTAGGGACTGACTGAAGCGAAAACCCTGCTAATCAACCCCTTGGAACTTTTCGGACCCCCTGGGGGTCAATCACCGAGAAAAGAAACATCCCAATTTGGCTAAATGCCGAATAGGGATTATTTGGTAATTATTCGTCGATCCTTTCCCCTTAAAATCCATGAAAAATTCCGCCAAAGTTCAAGCCATTTTATTGGGTATCGGACTGGTCCTAGCCTCTGGTTTTAGCTTCCCGCAAGCGGCATCGGCTCAAAGACCCTTTGCAGCCCTGACCGAACGAGTTATCACTTACCAAGGTATAGCCTATCCGGTGATTCGCTCTTTGCCAGTGATTCTCGATCGCACTGGGGGTCGCGCCTCTCGGGGAAATATTATCACCACCGACAGCAGTTCCGATGGCCGTTATGAATTAGTCGAATTAATTGGCGATATGAGTTCCCGGAGTATTTTCTCCTATACTGCACGGACCGCTTTCCGCCAAGCCCGGGTCCGCGATCGCATTACTGGACAAACGATGGAAGCCTTAGTGCCCCTAATGATCCGCTACTTCTAAACTACTGTTCTTGGCAGTGGAAAACTCCTCTGCCTATCTCCTCACTTCAAAAAATGAACCCTAAAACCTCAGCAAAATGCTGGGGTTTTGTTTATGGAACTAAAATTGTCCCGGCAGTCGCCCGTTAAAAATTCACGCGCACATTTGCCACTCGCCGTCCTCGACTGATGGTGAACACTGCCGAATCCGGACGGGTATTTAAAAATGCCAAAAGTTGCTCGATTCGCTGTAACCGAGTGCCATTCACCCCTAACAAGCGATCGCCCGATCGCAACCCAATTTGCGCCGCAGGAGAACCCCGTTCCACTGACTGAATTACTAAACCCGCATTCACCTCTACCCCTAATCGAGGCGGGGGAGAAGTTGACCGAGAGGGCGATGGCGATGGCGTCCTAGAAGTCCCTTGGGCCACCGTTCGCGATCGATTAGCAGCGATGAAATCCTCGGCAACTGTGGCACTGGTGGCAAACCCAATCCCTATATTACCCCCACGATTGGGGCTTAAAATCGCCTTGTTGACCCCTATGAGTTCGCCATTGGAATTGAGCAAAGGACCGCCGGAATTACCGGGATTGATGGCGGCATCGGTTTGTAAATCCCCATTATCAGCAATTCGGCTGAGAATTCCGGTGGTAAAGGTTCCCGAGAGTCCAAAGGGACTGCCGATCGCATAAACCCGTTGACCGACCCGGATCCCATCTCGACTCGCCACCTGTAACGCAGGCAGGCGATCGCTGGTTTGGAGTCGAACTAAGGCTAAATCATTGCGGCGATCGGTGGCAATCACATCCCCGATGTAAGTTTGTCCCGTACTCGTAAGCACTTCCACTCGGCCATTACGCGCTGAATTCACCACATGATCGTTCGTTAAAACGAGACCATCAGCACTGATAATACTTCCAGACCCTGCACCTCTGCCTACGCGGATGGTTACCACCGAAGGACTCGCCTGTTGGTAGACATTGATGCTGCTTTGTTCATCTGCACTAAATGCGGTGGCAACGGTGGAGAAAGGAGGACTCACCAGACCCGAGGTGGCGATCGCCCCGGCGGTGAGAATACTCAATAATAACCTCTGTGGTTTCATCCCTTTAACTCTCGCAGTATGGACTTAAAATATTCACTCAAAATATATGATTTGTAGACGTTGTTAGACTCTAGCAGTTCCATTTCCGGCGGCGATCGCCTCGGCTTTTCAGGTACTATGATATTGCCTTTGTTAATTTTCATCGCAACGGATGGACCTAGACCCGGCGATCGGTCTTGGATGAGTCACCATCCCACTCCCGGATCAGGGGTCCGTTCCCTGGCGATCGGTCCAACCCTTTTAAATTGTAACTGTTTTACCCATGACTTTAAACCGGCGAACCTTTAACAAAAATGCGATGCTCTTTTTAATGGGTTCTTCACTACCGCCCATTCTACAAGGATGTCGTATCAACAACATCCCCACTGCACCTCCGAGGAATTTGTTACCCACCGTTACCGAAACCGTTAATCAGGCGATCGCCGGACTCTCCCCAGACACTGAATTATTAATCCCGACCTTTCTCGGCAACGATCAACGGAGATTTTATGGCAGAGGAATTCCCCAAGGATTAAATCTCCTCGATAAATTTCCCCTAGGAACTGGCAGAACCCGAGTCGGCACCTCCTGGCGCACCTGGAGTGGTGCCGGATGGACGGGACAACCCACCCTCACCCGAGACGGTGGGAAAGTTTATCTAACCATTGGTGCTTATGATCACAGTTTAAGAAAAATTGATATTGAAACCAACGAAGTCATCTGGCGCTATCAGTTTGATGATGTCATTAAAGGGAGTGCCAGTCTTTATATCGATGAAAAAGCCTCCGAAGAAAATCGCATCGTCATCTTACAAGGCAGTCGGTTAGGCATTCAAAATTCCCTCAATTCCGCCGGTCCCCTTCCCAGCTTTCGCGCCATTTCCTTTAGAACCGGCCAAGAACTTTGGAAACTCGATATTAGAAAAACCGCCAGTTATAGCCGGGATAATGATAGCAGTGCCTTAGATTTAGGCAATGGTATCTTATTCAACGCCGGAGAAAATGGCATTGGGTATTTTCTGAATAGTGCCACCGATGCCGCTACGCTAAAATCGGGCATTCTTCAACCGGAAATTTTAGGTGAAGTTCAATTTTATGAACCCCAGGATAGTCTCCGACAAGGCGGCAATCTTGTCACGGAATCTTCCCCCGCCCGACTCGAAAATCGACTGTTTGTCGCCGCTGGTTCAGGTCATATCTATGGCATCAATATAGAAACAAAAAAAATTATCTGGGATTTTTTCACCGGGTCCGATATTGATGGCAGCGTGGTTATTTCTAAAGATGATAAATTATTTTGCGCCATAGAAAGACAATATATTCCCGGCCAAGGAGGAGTTTTTAAACTGGACCCAAATCAACCGGAGGAGAAGGCTGTAAAGTGGTTTTTTCCCACAGGAAATCGTAATTTTAGCGGATGGCAAGGGGGAATTATTGGGTCGGTTGCCCTCAATGATGAATATAATCCTAATGGAGAATTTCCGGCCTTATTTGCTACCAGTGCAATTGATGGTTATCTTTATATCGGTTCGCAAACTCAAATTACAGGTCAAAAAGTTAAAGGGCCTTGGTTGAAAAAAGACTATGAAATGCCGTTGATTTTATTTAAAACAAATATTGGGGGGTCGATTTCTACTCCGATTTTTACCGATGGGAATAAGTTGATTGCGGCAGGATATAATGGGGTATATTTGTTTGATTTACAGTGGGAAGAATCCCCGGGCGATCGCGTGAATGCGGTCCCGAATCAACGAGGAGAGTTTTATCGGTTAAAGGTAGAACAATCGGGACATTTTTTACCCGGGGTTTCGTTTGAAGCGACCCCAATCGTATGGGATGGAATTGTCAGAATTTGCGCCCGAGATGGTTGGATGTATTCTCTCGGATAATTTGTTCTTTTTTTGATGTGACGACTGAAGTTGTTACTACGAACAATTAAGAACGACTGAAGTCGTTACTACGAATAGGGGAGGATGATGGGAGTTGTCATTACGAAATGAAAATTCAGGATATACTGGAGGGGAAAATGTGGGATGGTATGGAGGTGGGGAGTTATGATTAAGTCTTGGATGATTATTGGGGCGATCGCCATTTTGGTGGCAGGTCTGGGGAGTGCCTTAACTGGGTCAGATATTCGCTGGTTTAATCGGGTGCAGCGTCCGCAATGGTTGACCTTTGAACGGGCAATTCCCATCATTTGGACAGTCATTTTTATCTGTGGCGGTTGGTCCGCTTATCTGGTTTGGGAAGCCGACCCGGGAAGTCAATTGACTTGGGTCTTAATGGTCTTTTATTTAGTCCTAGAAATTGTCACTATTTCTTATACCCCGGTAATGTGTAAACTGCGAAGTCTCACTGTGGGGACGATTATTGGGGGGACCGGAGGATTACTCAGCTATTTGTTAGCATTAAGTGTTTGGCCGGTTTCAACTTGGGCAGTGGTTTTATTAATTCCTTATATGATTTGGAGTCCAATTGGTACTTATACCACTTGGGCAATGGTTCAGCTAAATCCAGAGGACCGCTAAGGAGAAAATAGAAAAGGGTCAGGTGCGTAAGCCGGGCTCACGCACCCATTTGATAATTTGAATTAAGCTACAGCAGACTCTTCTCGGTCAGCTTTATAGGCTTCACTCTCTTGTTGTTCTGCTAAATATTCAGCCAGTTGACTTTCAATTTGGTCTCGCACAATGGTCCGATATTCGCCAAAGTGTTCAAAGAGTCCGCACACCGCTAAATAATGATCCACTACTCCGGGATTGTGACGGAGAATATTAACCAAATAAAGCCAAAATTTCCCACGGGTTGAACGAACTATCCCTTGCCGCCAGCAAATGGTGAAAAATGCCCGAATAGTGGGCCAGTTCATTCGACGCCGGGGGACTGGATTGCGGGGTTTTCCCATCATCATAAAGTGACGATAGGTGCGGTCTAAATAAGGTTGAGCATCGTACAGTTTCCAAAATCCATCTATATATTCTCGGGCAATCTCTTCCAGGGGGCGGGTGGGAATAAAATTCATTAAAGTGGTTTGGTTACCGTTGGCAATTTCATTATTTAATCGCCCTTCTTTCTGTAACCGATGCCAGAGGGCCGTATTGGGAAGGGCTTGCAACATACTAAACATTGCCATTGGAATGGAGGTGTTTTCCACAAACTGGACGATGCGATCGCCAGCCCCCGGTTTTTCTCCATCAAAGCCAATAATAAATCCGGCCATCACGCGCATTCCTGCTTTGGTAATGGCTTGGACTGAATCACTGAGGGAATTTCGGGTATTTTGAAACTTTTTAGTGAGAGTTAAACTTTCTTCATCCGGGGTTTCAATTCCTAAAAAGACCACATAGAAATTGCAATCCACCATCATGTCCAGCAATTCTGCATCTTGGGCCAAATCCACCGAGGCTTCCGTAATTAAGCGGAAAGGATAGTGGTTTTTTTCTTGCCATGCTTTCAACTCTTTGAGCAATAGTTTAACGTTGCGCTTATTGCCAATAAAGTTGTCATCTACGAGAAAAACCGCTTGAGTGAACCCCAATTCCAAAATGCGATCGAGTTCCGCTAATATTTGGGCTGGGTTTTTAGTGCGGGATTTACGTCCGTAGAGGACAATAATATCGCAGAATTCGCATTGAAAGGGACAACCCCGAGAAAATTGGATCGCCATCGTATCATAGGCATAACGATCCAATAAATCAAAGCGGGGTATGGGGGTTTGCGTCACGTCGGCTTTTTCACCATAAGCGCTAAAAGTGCCGGTTTTTTCCCCTCGTTTTAGGGCTTCAACAAACATCGGTAGAGTGATTTCCCCTTCGTCTACAATGAGATAATCGGCACCTGCTGCTTTTGCCTCATCCGGTATGGAGGTAACATAAGGGCCACCAACAGCGACCTGTTTCCCTCGTTGTTTAGCTTCTCGAATCAGGGCCAGAAAATCTTCTTGTTGAACGATCATGGCGGATAAAATCACTAAATCTGCCCATTCCCATTCTTCCTCGGTGATATTGCGAATATTGCGATCGGCGAGTTTATATTCCCATTCCTGGGGTAACAAGGCGGCAACGGTGACTAAACACAGGGGCGGCAGCAGGGCTTTGCGATCGACTAAAGCTAAAGCTTTTTCAAAGGACCAGAAACTTTTCGGAAAAAGTGGATATAAAAGTAAGACACGCATGAGTTGTTTCCGATATACAATAAGGAGCCGGAATGCAAAGACTTGATGAATTGGTTCTTATCCTTCAATATAGGCGAAATTTTCTAAAATGGCTGGTTTTTTTAAAAAGTCTATCTTAAAATTAGGGGGTTGAGGTTGAAAATCGTGAGTAAATAGTCTTTTCCAGGTGATGCTAGAGCAATCCTATGTCAGTTGTGGAATAAGACCTCTCCCCCAACATAAGGCGGCCTACAAGGAGAGGGGAGCAGGAGAGGGCATAAATCATTTAGGATTGCTATAGAGCATGGGTACAGGAGCAAAGAAAAGGGAGAAGAACCCGACGTTCAATTAAAAAAGAGCTGAGTATTCCCCACTCAACTCTTGAATAGAAATAGTTAAAACCTCTATGAGGCTATGGATTTAATCGCCTATTTTCTTTTTCAAATCAGGATAGGTGCTGCGATCGCCCGGTCGGACAATCCGACTTTCTCCATCGGTGGCGGTGACATTTTCATAAACCCCATCGTCCCGTTTGACCAACTTGCTGAACCCATGACTTTTGAGTTCGCTGTTGCCGGTGGGAAATATCAGCGCTGGGGCGCAGATCAACCGTCGCACGGGTGCAGATAGAGGCGTCTGTCCCGGTTCGAGGTTTGCCAAGTGGCACAATTCTCCCCAAGTTTGCGCTTTATCTTTAATGGAGTGAGTCACGTCCAGTTTTTGATTGGTACTAGGACAGAAATAAGTATAGAGCGGCATAATCTGTCTCTTCCAGTTAGTCGGTGTATGGTTTGGCACTTGAGTGTTAGATTGCTTTAATCATAGCAGATGGGGGAGTTGGGGAGTAACTCCTTGTGACTGGGATCTGCCCAGCCATGACACGAAAGGCACTCTAATCCTCCCTCAACTTCCCCAACTTCCCCTCCAAGCGCTAAAATTTAAGCGCTCAATACGCAAGGATGCTATGACGAAACTGATTATTCAAATTCCCTGTTATAACGAAGAACAGACCCTGGGACTTACCCTGAGTGAACTGCCGCGTCAATTACCGGGGATTAATGAAATTGAGTGGTTGGTGATTGATGATGGCAGTCGCGATCGCACGGTGGAAGTTGCCAAAGCGTGTGGAGTGGATCACATTGTTCACCTTGCCAATAATCAAGGTCTAGCAAAAGCTTTTATGGCGGGATTAGAAGCGTCTCTAAAAGCCGGGGCTGATATTATTGTAAATACCGATGCAGATAATCAATATTGTGCTGAAGATATCCCGGCTTTAATTCAACCGATTTTATTTGGAACTGCGGAAATTGTGATCGGGGCGCGCCCGATTCAAGATATTAAACATTTTTCCCCCACTAAAAAATTCTTACAACGCCTGGGAAGTTGGGTGGTGCGTCTGGCTAGTAATACGAGAATCCCCGATGCACCGAGTGGCTTTCGGGCCTTTAGTCGGGAAGCGGCGATGCAGCTAAATGTGTTTAATCAATATACCTATACGTTAGAAACGATTATCCAAGCGGGACAGAAAGGGATGGCGATTACTTCGGTCCCGATCCGAACCAATGGAGAGTTACGACCTTCTCGATTAGTCAAGAGTATTCCGAGCTATATTCATCGGTCTATTTTAACTATTTTTAGAATTTTCATGACCTATAAACCTCTGCGGTTCTTCCTGCTGCTTGGGAGTTTTCCCTTGGGTTTAGGGGTGGCCTTGGGGGTGCGCTGGTTAGGGTTCTTTTTAATGGGGACTGACCGGACGCGAATTCCCAGCTTAATTTTAGCAGCTATTTTAATTTTAATTGGGGTGCAGCTTATTATCTTGGGTTTTGTGGCTGATTTATTGGCGGTTAATCGCAAGTTGTTGGAAGATATTCAACTGAGGATGCGTCGGGCAGGCTATAATAATCCGGAGGAAAAATAAAGGGCGATCGCTGAATAAGATATAACCTATTTTTTTAAGATGTAATCTAAATTACTTTTTTTGGGGAAAATTTTATCATTTTTTTAAGCCCCTTATTATAATTACAAAAATGAGGTCGTCTAAGAAAATTTAAGATTTAATTAATCTTCAAAACTTAGACAAAGGGTTTAAAATTAGTTACAAACTTAGTCAAGGCCCAAACTATTGGTAAAGAATAAACAATGAGCGACATCTTCCTAAAGATAGATTAAAAGGCTTGCAGGGGATAAATATATTGCGCCTTTCGGGGTAAGGACTGAAAACCCGAAGCCGAACGGGTATCAAAAGTTGAGGAAAAGGTAGAGAGAAGGATAGGAAGGCTAGAACGAAGTTTGCTGCCTGTGTTCCGTGAAATGTACTAGATGTCAAAGTGATTCGTATGCTTCAGTCCAGGGGAATCAATCGGTATAGCGAGACTGTGTTAACCGGCAGCTACGATCCTCACATAGTGGGGCTGTTAATTTGGATGGCGATCGCGGTGTCTTATATAGCGATCGCCCTGGATGGATCCATGAAGATAGAACCGCGATCGCACCGAGGCGGCTTGATAAAGGGTGCCGCGATCGCCTCAGTTTGGCTTCCTGGAATGTACTTAACCGGACCCACCCTAGGGAGGAACCAGCCGTTTGCTGAGGAGGTTAGGATAATGCTGTCCCTATTGGTGATGGCGATTGCTGCTGGGAATCAGAGTTGCGGTTATTAATGGTGAAGTCATGAAACGGGACATATTGAGAGTTGAGTATCAAATCAGGCGAGGGGCGATCGCGATCCAGGTCCTCTGGCTCCTCGCTGTAGCCATATTGGTTAGCCTAATCCTCCTCAGCATCTTAGATTGGACTGGAATCGCCCCCCCATTTTTTGGACTCGCTAGGGACTCCCTGGCAATCGCGACGGCGATCGGGAACCTGATCCTAGTCAGCACAATCTCTCGTTCCAAGTTGAGCAAACCGGGGATCAACGAACCTCCACAACACTCGATTCCCGAGGAGATTGGCGATCGCCGAGATCCCCGGGACGGATCACGGTTCGAGATCAGCCACTGTCGAGAAATTGAAGCCGAATTAGCACAAACCAAAACCTTTTTCAACTCAGTCATTGAAAATATGCCTCTCGGCTTATTTATCAAAGATGCCAAAACCTTGCAATTTATTCGGTGGAATAAAGCCAGTGAACAACAATTTGGCTATTCCCAAGATCAAGTTTTAGGCAAAACCGACTATGACCTATTTAATCCAGAAGAAGCTGATTTTTTCACTCAAAGCGATCGTCAAGCACTCCTAACCCAACAAATGGCAGATATTCCCTTAGAAACCGTTCAAACTCCACATCAAGGGATGAGATTGCTTCATACCCGTAAAGTCCCCATTGTCGATGAAACTAACACCCCTCAATATCTTATGGGAATTTCTGAAGACATTACCGATTGGGTAGAAGCCCAGGAGGAAATTATCAAGCAGAATCAACGTTCTCAACTCTTTGCAGAATTGACCATCAAAATTCGTCAATCCTTAGATATTGGAGAAATTCTCCAAACCACCGTTGAAGAAGTCCGACAAGTTCTCCACGCGGATCGGGCGATCGTCTTCCAACTGATGGCCGATGGAACAGGAATTGTGGTCAAAGAAGCCGTCGTTGAAACCTGTCAGCCGCTATTAGGAAACCAAATTACCGATACCTGCTTTCCCACCACCTATTTAGAACAATACAAACAGGGACGAGTCAACGCCATTTGCGATGTTGAATCCGCAGAAATTCACTCTTGCTATAGGGACTTGCTCAGAAGAATTGGGGTGAAAGCCAACCTGGTTGTGCCATTACTCCAACGGGATGCCCCAGAGGACCCGCTACGGGAACGATTGTGGGGATTACTGATTGCCCATCAATGTTCCACTCCACGCCAGTGGACACAATTTGAAACCGAACTGCTGCAACAACTTGCCAATCAAGTCAGCATTGCCTTATCTCAAGCGCAACTGCTGGCGGAGCAAACCCGCATCTCCCAAAAGCTGGCGAAACAAAACATTATTTTAGCCCAGATGAAACAGGCCGCAGTGGCTGCAAATCGAGCCAAAAGTGAATTTCTTGCCAGTATGAGCCATGAAATTCGCACCCCCATGAATGGGGTACTTGGGATGACCGGATTACTACTGGCAACGGAGTTAAACCCCCAACAAAAACATTATGCTCAAACGATTTTTTCCAGTGCTGAACATCTGTTGACGGTGATTAACGATATTCTCGATTTTTCTAAGTTAGAAGCACGAGAAATGCATCTCAACCCGATTGATTTCGAGTTAGATGAATGTATCGAATCGGTAGTGGATTTGATGGTCGCTCCAGCCCAGGAGAAGGGACTTGATTTGGGAATTTGCATCGATCGCAACGTTCCTCGGCATCTGTTTGGAGACCCGGCGCGGTTGCGTCAGATTTTGCTAAATTTAGTCAATAATGCGATTAAATTTACCGAAGTTGGAGAAGTGGCGATCGCCGTGAGTGCCGTCCCAGAAGATTCCACCTCGGAGGCAGATTCCATACCCCCGGCGCAGCGCAATCCCGTCACCTTGCGATTTGCCGTCACCGATACGGGGATTGGCATTTTACCCCAGAATCAAACCAAGTTATTTCAATCCTTTTCCCAAGTGGATAGTTCCTCGACTCGTCAGTATGGCGGGACTGGTTTAGGACTGGCTATTTCTAAACAATTGGTGGAACTGATGGAGGGCAAGATTGGCGTCGAGAGTCAATTGAATCAGGGGTCTACCTTTTGGTTTACCGTTACCTTGCCGGTACAGCAGAATCGCACAGAATGGGAAAATTCCCGGGGTACAACCTTGGAGATGGAGTCTCTAAAACTGTTGGTTGCCGATGAGAGTGCGATGCATCGTCAGTCGGTGCAACATTTTGCCGATCGCTGGGGAATTACAGTGGATCAAGCGACGGACCCCCAGAGCGCCCTGAGTGCCTTGCGCGCGGCGGCAGGGGAAGGAACCCCCTACCATGCACTCCTGGCGAGTGTGAACCTCCTGGAGGGCGATCGCTCAACCCTGTTACAAGCCCTTAAACAGGAGCCAAATTTGGCGACAACCCGGACGATCGCCTTGGCTCAGTTTAATCAACGGGCGATCGCCGAAGCCTTAGCACCCCATTGGGTCAGTGCTTATATCATCAAACCTTTACGGGGGTCTCAGTTTGTGGAAAGCTTGCAGCAGGTTTTAGATCCCCAGGTGGCTAGTCGCGATCGCTCCCAAGGGGCTCAGGGAGAACCCTTCTCTGGCTCCACCTTCTCATTGGCCCCTCCCCCTTTGTCCCCCCTGAAAATCTTAATCGCCGAAGATCACGAGATCAATCAACAAGTGATTGTCTTTCAACTCAATACCTTGGGTTACCATGCCGATTGTGTCAATAATGGTCTCGAAGCCCTCGATCGCCTTGCCTGTGAAGATTATGATCTCGTCTTTATGGATTGTCAGATGCCCCAGAAAGATGGCTATGAGGTGACCCGAGAACTCCGACGGTGCGAAGGAACCCACCGTCATACCATCGTCATTGCCCTGACTGCTCATGCTCTGAATAGCGATCGGCAGAAGTGTCTGGAGGCAGGAATGGATGACTACCTTAGCAAACCCGTCCTCCTCGAACAGTTACAGGCAGCACTCGATCGCTGGATTCCCCAAATCATCCCCCTTCAGCCTCCGGAACCCAATTTGACCGAGACCCCCCCAACGGAAGCCACTCTCAATCATAGTGTGAGCAGTTCTAGCACTTTGGAACCATCCGGGTCCTTATTCCCTAGAGATTTACCCGAGGGAACCCTTGAAGATTCACCCCTTGATTGGGTCCGTCTCCAGGAGATTTCCCGAGGCAAACTGGAATTACAAGAACGCCTGATCCGAGCCTTTGTGGATAGCCTGCGGGGGGATATTGAGGCGATTCGTTCCGCCTGCGATCGCCAGGATTGGAGTACCGTTGAGTTAAAAGCTCACCGGATTAAAGGAGCCAGTCTGAATATGGGTGCTCGGGCGATCGGAGTCATTTCCAGCCAAATTGAGGAGCAAGTGCGGGGCCAAGTGTTTGAAGAGATCACCCCCTTGTTGTTGAGTTTAGAATCTCAAGTCGATCGCCTGGGAACTTGCACTCAATCTCTCCCCCCTGGATAAGTTAACCCTCCTAGCCCTGTGAAGCTGGTGGCAAAGTCAAAAAGAGGGTTTGGAGACCAAACTCCTACATCAGATCAGAGGGGATTTTTTATAAGTCAAAAAGAGGGTTTGGTCTCCAAACCCCTACATCAGATCAGAGGGTATTTTTTATAAGGGGATTCCAAAAAATAAAATAGCAATTGTAGGGTGGTGAAGCCACCGAACAGAAGGTGGGCAATGCCCACCCTACTTTAAAAACTGAATAGGAATGATTTATTTTTTGGAGTTCCCTAAGTCAAAAAGAGGGTTTGGAGACCAAACCCCTACATCAGAACAGAGGGTATTTTTTATAAGTCAAAAAGAGGGTTTGGTCTCCAAACCCCTACATCAGAACAGAGGGTATTGAGTCAGGATTGAATCTTACTGAGTCAGGTTTACAACATTTTTGTAAAAAACCTAGATGGATCAGCCGGGGAGGGGCTTTAATTGCCCATCATTTTCTATAACAGGTGATATATCCGTCCTAAAATAGAGATACCCTTCGGTTTTCGTCGAAATTTTATTCTCCACCGGAGGGTTAATTCCTTCGGTTGTGGAGATTGAACGATTGGGAACAGAATTCTGAGCTGGATGAGCCAGTGAAGTGATAATCTATTTGTGAAATCAATAAAACGGTCGTGAACCCATTTAAACTGTCCTCTTGCTTGTCCCTCTTGCGATCGCCCATTTGGGTGTTCGATCTCGAACAATTGCAACTGTGGTGGGCGAACCCTGCCGCTTTGCAACTCTGGGGTGCAGCGAGTTTGGACGCACTGCAACAGCGAGATTTCCGGGAGATTTTAGGGGCAAAGAACCCCCGATTAAAGGGCTATTCCAAACGGTTGAAGTCTGGGGAAACGGCGATCGAACAGTGGACCTTTTATCCCCAGGGAGAAGCAGTGCAGATTCCCTGCCTCTGTTCTGGGATGGAGATTGACCAAGGACGCCTAGCCCTGTTGGTAGAGGGGGTGAGTCCGGGAATTCTCCCTCATAGAGGCGTTGCCAATCCACTCATGCTGGGGAAGGCGTTACCGGAGCAAACCGATGTAGGACCCCAGGCAGTCGTCGTCCGTCAGATTATTGACCCCCTCACTGGCAAAACTATCGCCCTAGTTCAGGAGAATGATTTGCTGGATACGGGAGGCGATCGCCCACAATCTTCCCATCCCCGCGAGGTGATGAATCTTCCCGCAACGGGTTTTCCAAACCGGGGTAAACAACAGTCCGGTGAGGATAGCCAGGAAGAAACCATCACCCGGCAACAGGCTATTTTAGATAGTGCCAACTACTCGATTATCTCTACGGGGATTGATGGGATTATTTATACATTTAATGCCACGTCTGAACGCTGGCTGGGTTATACTGCCGAGGAAATGGTCGGGAAAATGACTCCGGCGATTCTCCATGATCCGATGGAAGTGGTCCAGAGGGCGCAGGAACTTTCCGAAGAACTGGGGGTGGAGATTACGCCTGGGTTTGATGTGTTTACAGCCAAAATCCAGCGGGGGAAACCGGACGAATACGAATGGTCCTATATCCGCAAAGATGGCAGTCGGTTTCCGGTGTTGTTGTCTATTTCGGCCCTGCGCGATCGCACGGGGGAAATTACCGGATTTTTGGGGATTGCCAGCGACATCAGCGATCGCAAGGGTGTCGAAGCGCAACAGCGCGAAACTGAGGCAGCATTGCGATCGCTGATTGAGGTGCAAGCAGCGGTGGATTTGAGTCTGCAAGAGCGTCTTGAGCGGATGTTAGCAATGGGTTCGGAGCGATTTAAGTTAGAAATTGGGATGTTGGGTCGCGTCGAGGGCGATCGCATCGAGATCGTCGCCACTTGCTATCCTCCAACCAGTCTGTTTAAACTGTTTCCCGGGGATGCGTTCAATTTAAGTCAAACTTATGACGCCTATACCCTCTCGGAACAATCTACACTCTGTATCGAATCCGCTGCACAATCTGAGGTTTGGCAAACCCATAGCGGCTATCAAGTCCGGCAACTCCAGGCGTATATTGGCACGCCGATTTTCGTAGCTTCAGAGGTTTACGGGACTCTGAGCTTTTCCAGCCGCACCCCACGCGATACCGCCTTTAAAGACAGCGATCGCCAACTGGTGACCTTGATGGCACAGTGGATCGGTGGGGAAATCGAACGAGACACGGCCCAGAATACATTCCGGGCTGAATACCAACGCACGTTGTTACTGGGGCAAATTACCCGAGAAATTCGCCAAAGTTTAGATTCTCAACAAATTTTACAAACGGCGACGGATTTAATGGGTCGCGGTTTTCACCTGAATCGTTGTGTGATTCTCTCTTATACCCAGGAAGCCAGTACGGTAGATACGGTGGCAGAATATGTAGAACCTGGGTATCCATCGATGATGGGTATTCAAATTCCGGTGCAAGGTAATCCCTACATTCAAAAGGTGTTTGCTGACGATCGCGCGGTGGCTTCTGATGATATTAATACCGACCCCTTACTACGGGAGGCACTCCCCCTGTGCCATCAAGCTCAAATCAAGTCGATGTTAGCCGTTCGCACATCCTATCAAGGGGAACCGAATGGGACCATTGGCTTCCATCAATGCGATCGGTTCCGCCATTGGGAACCCCAGGAAATTGAACTACTCGAAGCGGTTGCGGTTCAACTCGGCATTGCCTTAGCTCAATCGGAATTACTGGTTCGTGAACGAGCAGCGCGATCGCAACTGGCCGAGCAAAATCAAGCCTTAAAACAAGCCCGAGAATCCGCTGAAATCGCCAACCGTGCCAAAAGTGAATTCCTCGCCACCATGAGTCACGAAATCCGGACTCCCATGAATGCCGTGATTGGCATGACGGGGTTATTACTGGATATGAATTTAACCGAGGAACAGCGGGATTATATTGAGACGATTCGTACCAGTGGCGATGGCTTACTGACGATTATTAATGATATCCTCGACTTCTCTAAAATTGAATCCGGCAAACTCGAACTAGAAAATCATCCCTTTAATCTGCAAACTTGCATCGAAGAAGCCTTAGATTTATTTGCTCCAAAAGTCGCTGAAAAAGGGCTGGAATTATTATACCAAATTGAACTTACCACGCCCAAACACATTATCTCAGATGTCACTCGGTTGCGGCAAATTTTAGTCAATTTAATTGGCAATTCCGTCAAATTTACTCAAACCGGCGAAATCGTGGTATCCGTGAGTGCAACCCGGTTAACCTCTCCAGGTTCTCAAGCCGAACTTGCCACCCATTTAGTCACGGCGAATGGGGAAACTCCCTCGGGTTTACAGCCGCTATCAGCGGATGAGTTCACCCCGGTTGCTTACGAGTTCCAATTTTCCATTCGAGATACGGGAATTGGGATTCCCTCCCATCGTCGCGATCGCCTCTTTCTGCCCTTTTCTCAAGTCGATGCCTCTACCACTCGTCAGTTTGGCGGGACTGGACTGGGACTGGTAATTTGCAAGCGCTTAAGCGAATTAATGGGGGGTCGAATGTGGATTGAGAGTGAGGAAGCGGTGGGTTCTACCTTTTACTTCACCTTAATTGCTCACTCCAACCCCAAGGCGATCGATTCCGATGAATATCAGCAGAGCGATCGGCCAATACTCAGGGGTAAAAAACTGCTAATCGTCGATGATAACGCCACAAATCGACAAATTTTGCTCAAACACACTCAAAACTGGGGAATGTTCCCCCACCATGCTGCATCCGGTTCCGAAGCCTTAGCCCTTTTAGAAGTCAGCAATCATTTTGACCTCGCTATTTTGGATATGCAAATGCCCGAAATGGATGGATTAACCCTCGCATTGCGGATTCAAAGCCAACCCCAATGGCAATCCCTTCCCTTAGTCATGTTCACCTCAATGGGTAAACCTGAATCGCTAGAAGTAGATGGAGTTTTCGTTAAGTTTGCAGCGTTTATTAATAAACCGATTAAACAGTCTCAACTGTATAATACCTTAATTCAAGTTCTGGATAAAAACCCCTCCACCAGTCCTGTTAAATATGAATCTATCTCCCGTTCTAAGAAATCTCTAATTGATTGTTACATGGCGAAGCGGATTCCCTTAAGAATTTTATTAGCTGAGGATAATATCGTCAACCAGAAAGTTGCCCTCCGAATTTTGGAGCGCATGGGATATCGTGCGGATGTCGCTAATAATGGACTCGAAGTCTTAGAAGCCTTGCATCGGCTATCCTACGATGTCATCCTCATGGATGTGCAAATGCCTGAAATGGATGGGTTAGAAGCGACTCGTCAAATTGTTAAAAAATATGCAGAACGTTTACATTTAAATAAGCCAAAAATTATTGCAATGACTGCCAATGCCATGCAAGGCGATCGGGAAATCTGTCTCGCCGCTGGAATGGATGATTACATCACTAAACCAATTCGTCTCGAAGAGTTAATCAAAGCATTATCTTTAGTCAAAGCGGAATAATTCCCATCAATCCTCGATTAACCTGACCTTATGTTTAGACCTCTTGAACATTGAACAAATAAGGAATGGGAGCATCTTGCTAACCCTAAGACGTAGGGAGCAAGATGCTCCTACTCCTAAACTTTAGGGTCATTTTTTTGTGCTATAATGAAATAAGAAGCTCCCAATTTTTTTCATTAACCATGAAATTTTATTCCCAAGTTATTCTACCCAAACTGATAGATATTACAATGTCCGATCCACGGATTTCTCAGTATAGAGAAGCGGTTTTATCTGAGGTATCTGGCAATGTTTTAGAAATTGGGTTTGGGACCGGATTAAATTTGCCTCATTATCCAGAAACAGTCCAAAAGCTCACCACTGTAGACCCGAATCCCGGGATGAATCAGTTGGCCCAAAACCGGATTGAATCCTCGGATATTGAGGTGGAAGTTCGGGTCATCAGTGGGGAGAATTTACCCTTTCCTGATGAGAGTTTTGATAGTGTTGTTAGCACTTGGACTTTATGTAGTATTCCCCAGGTGGAACGGGCTTTAGCAGAAATTCACCGGGTTCTCAAGTCCCGAGGAAAGTTCTTTTTTTTGGAACATGGATTGAGTGAGGAACCGAAGATTCAAGGTTGGCAGAATTTCCTCACTCCTCTGCAAAAAATCGTGGGGGATGGATGTCATCTGAATCGTCCGATTCAAAGTTTAGTAGAACATCAGTTTCAGATTCTGGAACTTGAGCGCTTTTATGCGCCTAAGATTCCTAAGACTGTGGGGTATTTGTACAAAGGGGTTGCGGTAAAAGGATAGGAGGGGAACGACTGAAGGCGTTATTACGAACATTAGAGTACGCCTGAAGGCGTTACTACGAACACCCGCAGAAATTTTCCGAACACCTTGGAGTGCGAGCATCTTGCTCGCTATTTTTATAGCAAACTGATTTAAACTCGCTATAGTCCGGGGATGGGGGGTAATTTTTTTAACTGGGGCTGGATGTGCTGCTGCCAAAAGGGGTTAAAGGTTTCGGGAAAGGCCATTTTCCACATAAAGCCGAGGACTGTGATCATGAATGTTGCCATGACTAAGGCGACAAGTGCGGTACTTAACTGAGCGAAAATATTGGATTTCTTGGGTTTGACGTAAAATCCGCGTCGGCGATTTTGGAGAGCATAAGCCGAATCATCGATGATTTCTTCCTGGATCGGGATGGGTTTGGTTCGTTTGGCGGCTGGTTTGCGGGAGACTGCGGCTTTTTTGTGGCCTTTGGAGGGCGATCGCGCTTTGGAGGCGGTACTCATTCCGGAGGTGTCATCGCTTTGTTCCCATCTCTCTAACTGCTGAGTCACCACTTCGGGTTCTTTCTTCGCCCTTGACCACTGTAACAACATCGCTGAGGTAATCCCACAGAGATTATTTTGGCGTAAGGCGGTGATCCGTTTAAGCAGGGGTTGTCCATTGCAGACAAAGACGACGATCGCATCTGACCGTTCTAGGGCCACACCATAGGCAGCTTGGGCAATCTCTAAACTTAACCGAGCACTCACACTCAAGGATGCACCTTCGGCGGGTTGTAACCGGCGATGGGTAGCGGTGGCGGTGGTTTGCTGCCAGCCACTTTTGGGCCAAAATGTCATAAATTCTTTTGCTGCCTTCTCCTGTCCCGGTTCGGCTGCGCGATCGGCAAAATCCTGCATCGCTTCAAAGACAACGTTGGGGACAAAACAACTCCCCACCCGTTTGTAATCTTTCCAAATCTTTGTATCACCGGCTAACAGTGAGGTTGTATCAAAAACAAGTAATATCTGGGGTCGAGCACTCATGATGTTAAAAGGGGGGTAGAAGAGGAAAAGGAAAGCGCGAAAGCTATGACGTCGGTTTTGTTAAATAAAGAGAACAAGAAACCGGGTTTCTCGCCCAAACTTGTTGCTCATGAAGTAAAGATTTTTTGAAGAAACCCGGTTTCTAACTTGTACTGTATCGAGGACCTAGGTATTTTTCTGCGGTCCTCCTGCGTTGCTTTCTCCTTCTATTATTATCCGCCAATTCCTAAACGACCGGCCAAGGAGGTACTCAGGGGGAGTAAGGTGGCGATCGCCAAAAATAAGGCTAACAAAGCCAAGGCTGCCCTGGCATCATCGGGTTCTTTAATTTCGTTCAAACTGGGGCGTTCTAAACCCCGTTGTAGGAAGAGAATCACGATCGCCCAATATAAGGCCAGAGGATTGAAGAAAGCGGCGATCGCTAGGACAATTGCCGTGGCGATCGTCGCCCTTCCTGCAATGGTTCGTCCATAGACAGACTGGACAATCCGGCCCCCATCAAGTTGACCCGCAGGCAGGAGGTTAAGTGCAGTAATCACTAATCCCAGCCAACCAATCACCATCATCGGATGTACCGCGACCAAGGGTTGATTCAATGCTGAACCCAGCACAACTTTTGCTAAAGTGCCGACTAACACAGACCCTTGGAAAAACTCTGCCGGAATTTGAAACAAGCTGCCTTCGTGGGACAGAAGTAAACCCACGATTAACATCGCCAGAGAGACTAATCCACCGGCAGCAGGTCCGGCAAAGGCCACATCAAACAACACTGTTCGGTTCGGCAAGAGGGTTTCAAAGCGATTGATTGCCCCAAAGGAACCGATTTGCCAAGTGGGGATGAAAAAGGGCCAGCTTAAGCGGACGTTATTTTTCTGGGCGATTATCCGGTGGGCGATTTCATGAGAGAGCAATACGGCCCAGATTCCCAAGGTTAGGGGGAGCACTTCCCCCAGGCGTTGGGGATTGGTAAAGAAGTCGAACCCCAGGAATAATCCAGCGGTTTCTAAGCTGGTGAAAATCGTGGCTATAAATAGCACTAGGGCGAGGATTTTTTGTCCTCGGGTGGTAGGTTTGGGGTCCGAGGTACTGGGTAAGACGATCGCCACGGGTTTTTCGTCAGGATTGGGGACTAAAAACAGCCGATAGCGATCGCCCATGCGTTCTTTCAGGGTCTCGGCGAGGCGATCGTAAGCCTCATCTGGATCCCCACGCAGATTCCCTTTAAAAATTGCCCCTTCTTGATAGGAAATGGTTTCTGTAGCAAAGAAGGTATCAATGCCAAAAATCCCCTGGATTTTTTTGAGGTCCTCTTCGGGAATTCTGACAAACTCCGGGGCGATCGTCTTGAGTTGGTCTTCAACGCCGGGAATCGACGGGTTCTCTGGGTTGCTCCCCACAGGAATCTGATCGGACTGCAAGCGTTTTGCGGCCCGTTCTCGCAGGACCTCATCCTGACCCGCCGCCCGTAGTTGTTTGCCCAGATAGATGTACAAACCCGCAGAGGCGAGAACCAGCAGCAGAATTCCCACTAAGTTCAGGTAGATTCCGGCGGAGAATAAGCCAAAGAACAACAGCCAAGGGAACATCAGTACCGCAGACTGTAACCAGGCTAAGATGCCGAGTTTTCCGAAATCCCTAGCGCGATAATATCCCCACCCCAAGATTCCTAGGGCGACCAACACGATAGCAATTGTTGCAGCATTCTCTGTTGCGATATCCATGTCCTCAATATAAATGCTTGTCAGACACCGCCCGGGCGATCGCTCATGATCAATCCCACTGCGACTTTTCAGGCGGTTGAACCCGCTATTTGTCGCAGAGGTACGCTGTTAAAAACGCCGGGGGATCGATTCCATCTTACCGAGTCATCTGCCCTCCCCGATAACCCCAAGCACAAATTCTCCAGAGGGAAGAGTTTTAGGGGATCAGTCGGTGTTTGACAAAGAGGCGGATTCCCTCAAGGTGGAGTCTAAAAAACCCGCACCCTGAAGGGTGCGGGTTTTTATAGACTAGCCCTGTCAAGGTGGTAAATTTAATGAGGAAAAATCGTTGTTTCATGTAGGGGTTTGGTCACCAAACCCTC
>NZ_JAFLQW010000481.1 GCF_017313335.1 Phormidium pseudopriestleyi FRX01
ATTGAGGAGGGGGAGCCAGAAATCTCCCAATTAGTAGTAAGGAGCTTTCTGCCTCTCGCTTCTTTTGAAAAGTGTCCGATTCATTTTTGTGGGGCAGATTTATACAGATGTTACCTTTGAAAGTGGGGGGTTAACCCTAGCACTGTCAAGGTGGTAAATTTAATGACGAAAAATCGTTGTTTCATGTAGGGGTTTGGTCTTCAAACCCTCTGATCTAATGTAGGGGTTTGGTCTCCAAACCCTCTGATCTAATGTAGGGGTTTGGTCTCCAAACCCTCTTGAGGCTTTTATATCCCGAGGAAAATAGACAAATTGTAAGGACGCACCGCAGTGCATCCCTACAAAGTTTATGGTCGAGCATTGAAATTATAAGCTGGGGGTTACACCCGTTTGAGCTTGGCTGGGCATTTCTCCCACGGCATCGTAGCCCATTCCCCCAGCAATTTCTCGTAAAATCGAAATTTGCTCCTCGAATTCTGCCTTTTCTATCTGAGACAGAAGGCTATCGGTTTCCGGGGTAGATTTGTAATCGTTCGGCATATCTACAATGCGATCGCCCATTCCCACTGCCCAGGCATACCAGGCGACTAATTGATTATTAGCGGATAAAGCCCCATAAGCATGGGAATAAACCGTATCTTTCCGCTCCACAATATCCCGCATGATCTGAAGCTGCTCATCCTCAGAGAGGTTGTAGTAGTCATCCATCAGCATCGGTGCAATGTTGGGTTCGGCTGCCCCGGGCGCGGCTGGAGTAATGGAATCTCCCATTTTCTCGTAAATCCAATAGAGTAAAGCCAATTTGTCATCGGTACTCAATTTTTCAAAATCATTAACCAGGTTTTGAGTTTTTTGGGAACGAATTTGGCTTTTTCCTGTCAAGTTGGAAGCGGTCATAAAGAATATTCTCTTTCTATCTATCAACTGGTCACAAACTTATTGTTACAAAACTTTAGGTTAAGTGTCAATCTATCTTTTGATAAACGACACTTTTGGTCATTTAACATTTTTATATCTATAGACAGATTTTCAGTCATTATTCCTCGCAATTTACGCAAAATTTAACCCTTAAAAATTCTGTCATCTATCCCGAGACAGAACCCACGTTGATAATTTTTCCCTAAATTATTTCATTGGATATAAAAACTAGAACCGATCGCCATTGTTTCATTCCCAGCATTGCTGGCCCCGGATTACCCTGGGTTCTGAACCCGAAAGTCTCCCCCACAGCCGATTATTTCTTTACTTGGAGAAAATTACGCGGGTTCGGAAGGGTGGGGACCTCCTGGGGACAATTCGGGATTGAGTGCGATCGCCGGACGCCCAAAAAGTTCGGACCCAAATTTTAGGCACTCGGGAATTCCAGACATTGCATAGAACTAGAGGTAGCAACAGTTCTTTCCACGATTAGCCCACTATCAAACGCTCAAAATCCAAAGCAAAACCAAGAAATATCCATTAGCCAACCCCATACCCTAAGCAAAATCCGATAAAATCCATCTAAAGAGCGAGAACATCAAAAGCGTTAGGGTGAGACAATCTCTTTACCACCCAAACTGCTTTTTTGAGCCAAGTCCAAATTTTTATAGATAAATGAGCGATCCCTCCTTGCCTCAAAACCAAACAACAGACCGCATCCTGGTTGTCGATGACTCTCCTGATAATGTCTTGCTCGTCAAGACGATTTTGGAAGAAGAGGGATATGACATCACTCAGGCGGATAGCGGCTATGTCGCTTTAGCACAAATTGATGAATCACCGCCCGACTTAGTATTGCTGGATATTATGATGCCGGGAATGGATGGCTATGAAGTCACCCGACGGATTCGTGACAACAAAAAGCTGCCCTTTATCCCCATTTTGCTGATCACGGCTCACGATCAACCCAGTGTGGTTGAAGGATTAGATCTAGGGGCCGATGATTTTATCCGCAAACCAGTCGAACTCGATGAACTCTTAGCGCGGGTGCGGAGTTTGTTGCGCCTCAAGCATAGTGAAGACGAGCGGGATGAAATCGCCCGTCAGCGAGAGGATTTCGTATCAAGGCTCACCCATGATTTGCGAACTCCATTAGTCGCGGCGGATCGAATGTTGACCCTGCTTAAACAAGAAGCCCTCGGACCGATTACACCTCAGATGGAAGAAGTCTTCACCACGATGGTGCGGAGTAACCAAAATCTGTTGAAGATGGTGAATACGTTGCTGGAGGTGTATCGTTACGAAGCGGATCGGAAAAATCTGAATTTCTCATTGGTGGATATGCCTCAATTGATTCAGGAAATTATCGAGGAACTGGTGCCGATGGCCCAGGAGAAAGAAACCGAAATTAAGATCAAGTATGGTACGGCGGTGAATGGAACCGGCAAAACTTCGGGTTTGGTCCGGGGCGATCGCCTAGAATTGCGTCGCCTTCTGACTAATTTAGTGGGTAATGCGATCAAGTTTACCGACAATGGGATAATCGAGATTCACATCACGGAAGATGAGACTCGTAAAAATACAGGGGGTCCTAACTGGATTGAGATCGCGGTAGCTGATAACGGCGCTGGGATTAGCGAGGCGGAGCAAACTCTATTATTTGAAAGGTTTCTTCCCGGCAAGCATAAGCGATCGGGGAGCGGTTTGGGTCTGCACCTGTGTAAACGAATTACCGAAGCCCATAATGGAACGATTGATGTCCAGTCAGTCCTAGGCAAAGGTAGCGTCTTTAGTGTGCGCTTACCTGCTTGGAAAAATTGATAAATTCAGGGATGATTGTAGCTTAAGCATGAGCTTAGGGTGTCAAATTCAAGGGCAAATTCAAGGGTTATAATTGCTGTTATTTAACATCCCTTATCGAGAGAATATTCAAGAATCTTACAGAAGGGAAAAGTGGCGATCGGTCGGGACTGCTATCCCCAGGAGGAAGGGGGTAAATGTTCCGGCATCAATCCCTTGTTAAATCAGGGTGGAATGGGGTATGGAAATTACCGGGTGTCGATAAAAGCTGCTATAACAGTTGCAGATGTATTTTGACTCCACCTTAACGACACCACTATGGAAACTTTTGCCTATCTTCAATTATTCCTCGTTTATGATGCTCCTCCCGCCCCCTTAGAACCTCTGGTTCCAGGGGTGAGAAAATTTTTTGCAGAATTCAAGGGGAAAAAATTCTCTAGTGCGGGGTTGATTCGCTGGTTCTCTGTGGCCCTGACTGTCGCACTCCTGAGTATGGCAACTCAGGTTTTGGCCTACCAACGGGGGGATCAGAGTGAAGCGGTGCGCTCGATCCAAGTGCGCTTACAACAGTTAGGCTATTTTAATGCGGAGCCAACTAGCTTGTATGGTGAGATCACCGAGGACGCGGTGAGGCGTTTTCAGCGTGATAATAGCCTGCCGGTGACAGGGAGAGTTGATCCTCAGACGTTAACGGCGATCGAGCGATTATTACGACCGGATCCAACGTTTGGTCAAGTTACACAGGTGGGAACGAGCAATCAAGAGCTTGGTTTTGGAGACTCGGGTCTACAGGTGAGCGCCCTCCAGGACCAGTTACGACAATTAGGGTATTTGAATCGTGCCGCTACAGCTCAGTTTGATGGTGAGACACAACAGGCGGTTTTGCGCTTCCAACAGGCATTTAATATCCAGCAGACGGGACGGGTGGGACCGACGACTCGTGGGGTCTTAGACCGACAATTAGCTCGGATTCCGGCGACTCAACTCGGGCAACCTGTAACGCCAGTCGCCACCGGAAACTCGACTGGGATGTTGAAGCTAGGCGATCGCGGTATTGCGGTGAAATCTCTTCAAGAACGGTTAATTACAGCAGGCTATGCGATCGGGACCGCCGATGGCATCTTTGGCCCCCGCACGGAAGAAGCCCTCAAACAGTTTCAATTAAGTTTTGGGTTAGTTCCCACTGGGGTTGCGAGTGCTGACACTCGCCAAGCTTTGGATCGCAAGTTTTATGTCGTTGTAATTCCTAAACGCAATACTTTGGCCCTCAGTGCTATCCGTGAAATTTTTCCCGATGCGTTTGAGGCCGAGAACCGATTAGGTAATTACATTCATGCCGGTTCCTATCTGCGCCGGGAGGTGGCTGAAAACCGCGCGAAACTTTTAAAACAACGTGGGCTAATCGATACTCGCGTGGCTTATTTCTAGTTAGCAGTTTTGGGGGTAGAAGTGTTAAGTTCTGCCCCTAAATTGGCACTAATGCCCGCTGGCAAGTAGGACAAACCGCATGGATGGTGAGTTGACAATCGAGCAGATGGTATCCTTCTTTGGTGGTGGTTTTAACTCCAACTTTTAAGATAGAGTCGCTTTTAAATTCAATGGTTTTGTTACATCTGACACAAATTAAATGGTGATGATGGTGAGGATAGGGTTGATTAATTTCATAATGTTTGTGGCCTTCTGCTAACTCTAATTCGCGTAAAATTCCCATCCTCGCCATTAATTTGACCGTGCGATAGATGGTAGACAAACTGATTCCCTCTCCTTCCTCTTGCAAAAGTTCGTAGAGGTCTTCAGCACTCAGATGCTCACCTTTCGGAAGGTTTTGAAACACTTGTAAAATCGTTTCTCGTTGCGGGGTTAAGCGCCAACCCCGTTCGTTTAATTCAGCTTTAAGCGAGGACGCTGTGTAGAAAGACATAGCAATCTTTTTCTCTTCTCAAGAAACCCTCTTTATTGAGAAGGATACACAATAAATTGAGAATTTGCAACAAAGCTGGCTTATTGAGAATTATTAGCACCAACTCAATCGGCGAGTCTCTAATCCCTCAACGTCATAAGGGGTAAGCATTCTGGAATTGTTGAAGCGGACCGGGGGAATGAGGGGCCATTGTAAGTGAACCGGGTTAGTTGTTGAGACACCGGGTACAAAATCCCCACTCTGAGCGCAGTCTAGGAATTTTTCGCGGTCAGAATGTTAAGTTTTGTAACAATTTCAAACCGGCCACAACTTCCTTATTCTGAGCTGGTCCCCCCCCGCGCAAAAATCGCCTTCCAGACTGAAGAAAGGCGATCGCAATATTAAGCAGTAGATAGTCCCCCTTGTGATAGCAGTCACGGGGGATAAAGTTATTTGAGATTCCACCAACCACCCTGACTGATGAGGCGATCGCGCCATTGCTCACTGGGAGTCCAAAAACTCCCCTGAAGCGATGAGCGTTTCCCTCTAACTCAACAATTCCAGATAATCTCGGACGCGGTTGCGTCGCTTCGGCTGCCGCAACTTTTGCAGGGCCTTGGACTCAATTTGACGGACTCGTTCCCGCGACAGGTCCAGAGCACGACCAATTTCTGCTAAGGAGTAGGGATGTCCATCCGTCAATCCAAACCGCATCCCAATCACATCCCGTTCCCGACTGGTTAAATCCGCCAGGAGGTGATGTAACTCCCGATGCAAGGCTTCTTGCATCAACTTTTCTTCCGGAGAGATATCATCGGTTTCGAGTAAATCTCCCAGTTCCGTATCTTTTTCCTTGCCCACCTTGGTTTCCAAGGACACAGACCGAGGAACTCGTAATAAAACTTCCCGGACTTGCGCCGGAGTCATCTCTAATTCCTTGGCAACATCTTCGATGCTGGCAGTTCGGCCTTTTTCTTGGGAGATCTTGCGCTGGGCTTTTTTAATTTTATTGAGCTTTTCGGTAATATGAACCGGCAAGCGAATGGTGCGACTTTGGGTGGCGATCGCCCGGGTAATCCCTTGACGAATCCACCAGTATGCATAGGTGCTAAACCGATACCCCTTGGTCGGATCGAACTTATCCACCGCCCGTTCTAAACCCAGGGTCCCTTCTTGGACTAAATCCAAAAGCTCTAACCCTCGGTTTTGATACTTCTTGGCCACCGAAACCACGAGACGGAGGTTGGCCTCAATCATGTGTTCCTTCGCGCCAATTCCTTCAGTTTGAGTGCGTTCCAG
>NZ_JAFLQW010000022.1 GCF_017313335.1 Phormidium pseudopriestleyi FRX01
GAAAATCTTTTGGTAAAGATTTTCCTCGGTCATTCCGTCATGGCTTTCAAAGTCGTGGGCGGTTGCAATCCCGTACCAAATCCGACGTGTTGTCGGGTCTGCCGCGAGGTCTTGGCTAAATTTTGGGAATTTTGTTGCCATGTTTTTTTTAGCTCCTCCTCGCTATCATCCTGAGACTGCAATAATGCGGGCCAGGAAGAATGCCCAGGTCGTCACAATACCTCCTAAGAGATAGTGAGCAACCCCAACCGCACGTCCTTGAATGATACTCAGAGCGCGAGGCTGAATTGCCGGGGCAACTTTCAGTTTGTTATGTGCCCAAACAATGGATTCAATCAGTTCTTGCCAGTAGCCGCGACCGCTGAACAGGAACATCAGGCTGAATGCCCACACAAAGTGAGCGCCGAGGAACAGTAGACCGTAGGCGGATAAAGCAGTTCCGTAGGATTGAATCACCTGAGAGGCTTGCGCCCACAGGAAGTCGCGCAACCAACCATTAATGGTGATTGAGCCTTGAGCAAAGTTACCGCCGGTAATATGAGCGACGGAGCCATCCGGAGAAACTGCACCCCACACATCTGACTGCATCTTCCAGCTAAAGTGGAAAATCACAATGGAGAGGGAGTTGTACATCCAGAACAGACCGAGGAACACATGGTCCCAACCGGAAACTTGACAGGTGCCGCCACGACCGGGGCCGTCGCAAGGGAAGCGGAAGCCGAGTTCGCTCTTATCTGGAACCAGACGAGAGTTACGGGCAAACAGAACCCCTTTGAGCAGGATTAAAACGGTAACGTGAATCGTGAAAGCGTGGATGTGATGAATCAGGAAGTCTGCGGTACCGAGGGTAATCGGCATCATGGCAACCTTTCCACCAACCGCGATCACATCTCCACCGAAGGCGAAGCTAGCGGGTGCTAGGGCGTTCGGCGCAGTGCTACCGGGAGCCAAGAGGTGCAGGTTTTGCACCCATTGGGCAAAGATGGGCTGAAGTTGAATGCCCGAGTCCGAGAACATATCTTGGGGACGACCAAACGCTCTCATGGTGTCGTTGTGAACGTACAACCCGAAGCTATGGAAGCCCAGGAACATACAGACCCAGTTCAGGTGAGAGATGATGGCATCACGGTGACGCAGGACGCGATCGAGCAAGTTGTTGACGTTCTTAGCCGGATCGTAGTCGCGCACCATGAAGATGGATGCGTGAGCACCTGCACCGACAATCAGGAAGCCGCCAATCCACATATGGTGGGTGAACAGGGACAACTGAGTTGGGTAGTCGGTGGCGATGTATGGATACGGAGGCATCGCATACATATGATGGGCAACGATGATGCTCAAAGAACCCATCATCGCCAAGTTGATGGCGAGTTGCGCGTGCCAGGAGGTGGTCAGGATTTCGTAAAGACCCTTGTGGCCTTCACCAGTGAAAGGACCTTTATGGGCTTCCATGATTTCCTTCATGCTGTGACCGATACCCCAGTTGGTCCGGTACATATGGCCTGCGATGATGAACAGAACGGCGATCGCCACATGATGGTGTGCCGTATCCGTCAACCACAAACCGCCGGTAACGGGGTTCAAGCCACCTTTGAAGGTGAGGAAGTCGCTGTAAACGCCCCAGTTGAGGGTGAAGAACGGAATTACTCCTTTGAAGAATCCCCAATCCACGCTCGGATAAAGCTGGGTCATCAAGCTCGGGTTCAAAATGAACTCGTGGGGTAAGGGAATGTCTTTCGCATTCACCCCAGAATCCAGGAGCTTGTTGATCGGCAAAGAGACGTGAATTTGGTGACCCGCCCAGCCCAATGAGCCGAGACCGAGTAATCCAGCCAGGTGATGGTTCATCATCGACTCCACGTTCTGGAACCATTCCAGTTTGGGAGCGCGTTTGTGATAATGGAACCAACCGGCGAACAGCATCAGCGCTGCCATCACCAATCCACCGATCGCGGTGCAGTAGAGTTGAAACTCATTGGTGATACCAGAGGCACGCCACAACTGGAATAAGCCAGAGGTGATCTGAATACCGTGGAATCCACCGCCAACGTTGGCGTTTAAAATTTCTTGTCCGAAGATCGGCCAGACCACTTGTGCACTGGGTTTAATGCCAGTCGGGTCCGTCAGCCATGCTTCATAGTTGGAAAATTTGGCACCGTGGAAATAGGCGCCGCTTAACCAGATGAAGATTACAGCCAGGTGGCCGAAGTGTGCGCTAAAAATTTTGCGCGATACGTCTTCTAAATCGCTGGTGTGACTATCGAAATCATGAGCATTAGCGTGCAGGTTCCAAATCCACGTGGTGGTTTTGGGCCCGCGAGACAAGGTACGGTCAAAGTGACCTGGTTTGGCCCACTTCTCGAATGAGGTGGGAACGGGATCTTTATCCACCGTTACCTTGACTTTTGCCTCTCGCTCTGGAGGGCTAATCGTCATCGAGACTCTCCTCTCTCTAGACAAGGACCTAATTTACATTCCACCCAAGGTGTTGCTCGTAATGCAACGGTTCACTACCAAAGGTGAGTGTTGGGTGGCTTACAACTTTTTAAAAAACCTTTTAAGGGTTCTTAAGTTTGTTAGTTTAATCCAAACTCGGGATTTTGTGTAGTAACTGCTGTAAAAATCCAGCAAAATGCTGGTCTGTCGAGCAAGACAACCTTAGAGGCTTCTGTTCGTGCATTATAAGGCCACCTCGGTTATCTGAATACGCTGCTTAACAATAATTCAAATTAGCCAAAATTTAATCGGGAATTGGCTTGGTATTTCAAAGGGTTGTGAAAAAGTCAAGAGGTTGGGGCATAAATTAACATAACTTAATACTTGCCTCGGATAGGTGGTAGGCGATTTACTGGCGTACAATTGCCAGATGAGGGGATGTCAGGAGTCGGGCGGTTTCCAGGGCATTTAAGCCGGGACTCGGATTGTCTGTTTTCACCGCTGCGATCGCCTTTCATCTCCTGATGAGGGCAAATTGCCCATCATTGGTTTTATTTATGGAAAGACTTAACAAATTTTCATGGTTGATCTCATATAGGAGAATTACTAAGTGCTAGGTAGAAATTTGCGATCGCCTATTGTCAAATCGTTACTGTCGGCGATCGCCGCCATCATCCTCCTGTTGGGCTTAGGGGCCTGTAGCGATCGCATCGAAGCCCCCCCCAACGTCGAAGCCTCCCAAGCCGTCCTCATCGACAGCGAGTCCCAAATCTCCGAAGTCTCTCCCCCGGAAGAAATTCAAAAACTCAGACTCGCCTTAGACCAATATCAACCCCAAGTCCAGATATTAAGCCCCCAACCCGGGGCAGTCCTGGACGATAGTACCGTTGCCGTCCAACTCCAGGTGCGGGATTTGCCCCTGTTTAAAAATCAGGACCTCGGCCTAGGACCCCACCTGCATCTCTTCTTGGACCACCATCCCTATCAAGCCATTTACGACATCAGGGAACCCATCGTCTTAACCGACTTAGAACCAGGGACCCACACCCTCCGAGTCTTCGCCTCCCGTCCCTGGCATGAAAGTTTTAAAAATGAAGGGGCCTACGCCCAAACCACCTTTCACCTGTTTGCCCCTAGTGAAGACAACCAACCGGATCCCACCAAACCCCTGCTGACTTACAGCCGTCCCCAAGGGAGTTATGGTGCAGAACCGATTATGCTGGACTTCTACTTGACCAATGCGCCATTACACCTAGTCGCCCAAGAAAATGTCACGGATGAAATTGCCGACTGGCGGATTCGGGTCACGATTAATGGAGAAAGCTTTGTCCTCGATCGCTGGGACCCGATTTATCTGAAAGGATTTAAGAAAGGGAAAAACTGGGTCAAGGTGGAATTCCTGGATGAGAAAGGCAATCCCGTCAACAATGCCTTTAATACCACCGTCCAGGCGATCGACTATCAACCGAAAGGCAAAGACACCCTATCGCGGTTAGTCCGGGGGGACCTGAAAGCATCCAAGGCGATCGTCATTGTAGACCCCACTTATAACCCGCCCCCAGAACCGACACCAGAACCGACACCAGAACCGACACCAGAACC
>NZ_JAFLQW010000277.1 GCF_017313335.1 Phormidium pseudopriestleyi FRX01
CCCTTTGCCGTCCCCCAATTGAGACCTTATGCTGGACTGGTTCCCAATCTTAACCTGCCTTGGTCTCTGATGCTGCTAAGTCGATTGGGTGCACCGCGTCTGGGTTGAAACCGGATTTTCACTCAAAAGGTGACTATGGTTTTTTCCTGCGATCGCTCATGTTGCTGTTGCGCCGTAGCTAATTCCTGATCCAGTTCCGCTAAATTGTTTTGAATCCTCTGGATTATAGCCTCAATTTTGGGCTGATTCACCGGCAATTTTTGCCCTAATTCTACATCAGTTTGATAATGAATTTTTAAATAGTTCATCAATTCATGGGTTTGTTGTTGATAGCTATTAAAATCGGCAATGGCTTGAGATAATTCACCTTGAGCATTCTCGTAAGCTAACTGTTGTTCTGCTAATTCCTCTAATAAAGGAGGTAAAGCGGTCCCCAGGCGTTGTCGTTCTGCCTCGGTTAAGGTAATCAGTTGGGTAGTTTGTTGTTGCGTCCGGGTTTCTAAGCGAGAACGGCGCAGTTGGAGTCCTTCTAATTCTCGGGAAATTTGGTGATGGAGTCCTTGGATTGCGACAATTTCTGCCTCAATTTCTGCTTGTTGAAGTTTGAGGATTTCTAGCTGATTGCGGTCCTGTTCTAGGGCAGTTTGCCGGTTAGAAATGTTTCGGCATAAGTCTTCTAAATCTGTGGTTGCGAGTTCCTGTTCAATAGCAGTAAGTTCCGCCCGAGTTTGTTTTAACTCCTGCAACTCTTCCCCCGCTTGACGGAGTTCTAATTCGCGATGAAATAGGGTTTCAGATGCTTCTAGGAGTTGAGCTTTTTCTGTCGTGAATTGCTGAATTTGGGCGGTGCGATCGCGGATTTTATCGGCTAATGCCGCAGGGGTGGTGAGTAGAGGCAACCAAGGGTTTAAAATCGCCAGTTGAGTTTGCAGGGTTTGACTGAGGGCGATCGCCAAGGATTCTAAAGTATCCGGATCCTCCGTTGCCAGCGATCGCAGCACCTCTGGGGCAAAAATTGCCTCCCAGAGTCCCATTCCCTGTTGCACGAATTCAAACGGAAGGGCGACGGTTTCAAATTGATGGAGAGACGATAAAAAATTCGTCTCCCCATCTTCAGAATCTAAACCTAAATTCTGAATTTTCTCTAATAAATTGGCGATTTTATTGAACTGCTGTTGTAGATTTTTCGGGCTTGTCATATCCTGGATCTGGTAAATTCCTTTTTCCAGAATACAGAACAACCGAAACAATGGAGTGAACGAAGGGTTTTAAAGACGGTTCTAGCGGCAATTCACTTCAACCTTGGAATCATCTGGGGTGGGAAGACTAGCTGCTGTTATGCGATCGATGTTTTCCTGTTCCCACTGGATCAGATCTTGCAAGACTTTCCAAGAGGGAGTAAATGCTGGACTGGATAAAGAACAGGATTTCCAGGTTGCTTGAACCGGAACATTGAGTTGCTGGCAAGCCCCACCCCGTCTTCCTTCCGGCTCATAGTACCGACAATTTCGACAGCAAGAAGTTAAAGAATTTAAGGGGTTCATAGCAATGTTTTGTTTAAAGGTCTACTCAAGATTTAACCGGGCTTTCTGTTCAGTTACTGCGTGAATTGATACCGTTTTGAAACAACTTTTATTAAAAAATGTAACAATCTTATTTGAGTAACTACTATCATTACAATGCTTAACATGAACTAAAATGTAATCCAAGATACGAACAGAGACATCCGGTCCCGGTGAAATCTCCCCAAGGGTTTTCCGTGATTTCCATTTTGGGACCGGCAATCCAAGGTTGCTGAAGCTAAATTGGTAACATCAGGGCGATCGCCCCTTGAGCGAGAGTGATTATGGTACTCTATAAACTACCCCCATCATCAGGGGTATTTGTTACATCTCTCCTCGGTTGCATCGCCGTAGGACATCCCTCAACCCCTTAACCTTGCGATTTGTGTATGAAAATCCTTCATGGCACTTGGATCCCAAACAACACCAGCGAGTTCATTCGTCAGGGTCAATTTTACCTCTGGGTCGAAACCATTCCTAAACCCAGCCGCAAAAAGCCCAGTTTACGCCATCCCGCCCATTTAGAAAAAGCGGAATTGGCGGAATTTTTGCGGGCAAACTTGGGAATTCCTGAACTCTGCCAAAATGGCATCAAAAATCGCATTTTCTCTCAGTATTTTATTCTACCCACCACGGGTGATCAACCCTTACCTTCCGTAGAACTATTTCGCTACCTAGAAGATGAACCCCCGGAAACCTGCGAGTTTCATCCCTGGGAAATTGATTGTTATCACCTCGAAGATATCGTCAAGAACGACCCCGTAAAATCGGTGACTAAAACCTTAAATGATTTACACTTTATCGCCATCAATAATCTGGCAGAGGTTCAGCTTGGCGCGGACTTAATGTTTTGGTATCAGTACAGTCAAGCCTTTAAACAAATTATTCTCAAAGACCAATACATTCCGGCCTTAAAATATGCCACCCTAACCTCCACCACCGGAAAAGGGAAAAAAGCCAAAACCGTTCAAACCGAAGAATATTACTCCAGTTGGGAAATTTTATCCCAACAATACGAAACCGATATTCAGCAGTATAGCGAGGCGATGCCCTTGGCCTGTGTTGCCGGGTTTGCGGCAATTCCTACACCCTTAGAGTTTTACGAACGGTCCAGTTTACTGCGCAATTTTTCTGAATGTTTATTAAATAATTTAGTCGGCGAAACTCCCATTACCCAAACGGTCTCCAAACAGTTTGATGACTCTTTTATCTACACCAGTAAAAGTAGTAGAAAAAGGTCCGATGTTTCCCGAGAGATTTACCAGCAGTGGTCCAGTTGGAAAGACCGATTATCCAGCGCACAATTAACAGCCCCATTTTACCTCTGTTTTCAACTCCAAGAAGGAACCGCAGAAGAACCAGATTTGTGGCGAATTGACTTTGTAGCTTCTTCTAAGAAAGACCCCTCGCTAAAACTTCCATTAGAGGAGTATTGGAGTCTGAGTAAAGCTGAGAAAAAAACATTTCACAAAAACTTTGGGGCTGATTTTGAAAAAAATCTGTTATTAAATTTGGGCTATGCTGCCCGGATGTATCCTCTCCTGTCCAAAGGGTTAGAAACGGACCGTCCGACGGGATTAGATTTAACCTTGTCGGAAGCGTTTGAGTTCCTTAAAGAAAGTGCCTGGATTTTAGAAGATTCCGGCTATAAAGTCATCGTTCCTGCTTGGTGGACACCAGAAGGACGCAGACGTGCGACCCTCCGCCTGAAAGCCTCCTCTAAGAAAAAGAAATCAGGGGGACAAGCAAAGAAAGGTCTGTTTAGTTTACAGCAAATTATTCAATATAAATATGAGCTTTCTATTGCTGGACAGCCGGTTAGTGAAGCGGAATGGAATCAACTGGTTGAGGCGAAAACTCCCTTGGTCCAATTTCGCGGGGAATGGATTGAGTTAGACCCGAAGAAAATGCAGCAAATGTTGGAATTTTGGCAGTCTCATAAAGATGAACAGCCAGAAATGTCCTTGCAAGAGTTTATGCAGAAAATTAGCGATGCCTCTGATGAAATCGAAGTAGAACAGGATGAGGTATTGGCTGAGATGATGGCAAAACTGCGAGATAGTAGCCGTCTGGAACCCATTGAAAATCCGGCACAATTACAAGGGATGTTGAGAGAGTATCAAAAACGCGGGGTTGCCTGGGTGCAATACTTGGAACAGTTAGGACTCAATGGCTGTCTCGCCGATGATATGGGGTTGGGAAAATCATTACAAGTGATTGCCTGTTTGGTGTTAGAACGAGAGGGAGAGGAGAAGCCTTTGCCGACGTTATTAATTGCGCCAACTTCGGTGATTGGTAACTGGCAAAGAGAGATTGAACGGTTTGCACCCCATATCACTTCAATGATCCATCACGGCAGCGATCGCCTCAAAGATGAGAAGGAATTCAAAGCTGAGAGTTTAAAATATGATATGGTGATTACTTCGTTTACTTTGGCCCGCAAAGATGACCAACTATTTAAGGGAGTAAAGTGGCATCGTGTCGTTGTGGATGAAGCCCAAAATATCAAGAATCCTCAAGCGGCACAAACCAAGGCGATCGCCAAACTGCCTTCCACTCATCGCCTTGCTTTAACGGGAACCCCCATTGAAAACCGGCTGTTAGATTTATGGTCAATTTTCAATTTCCTGAATCCCGGATATTTGGGGAAAGAAGCCCAGTTTCGCAAGGGCTTTGAAATGCCGATTCAAAAAGATAATGACCCGATTAAATCAATCACGTTAAAACGCTTAGTCGAACCCTTTATCCTGCGTCGGGTGAAAACGGACCGTTCGATTATTAAGGATTTGCCCGATAAAGTCGAACAGAAACAATATTGCAACCTCACCAAAGAACAGGCTTCGTTATATGAAGCGGTGGTCAAAGATGTGGCGGAACAGTTAGAACAAGCCGAAGGCATTCAGCGCAAAGGCTTAATTTTATCTACCCTGATGAAGCTGAAGCAAATTTGTAACCATCCCGCCCAATTTTTACAAGATAACAGTGAGTTTTTACCCTCGCGATCGCATAAATTGGAACGGCTAGTGGAGATGCTAGAAGAAGTCATCGCTGAAGGAGAAAGCCTGCTAATTTTCAGCCAATTTACCGAAATTTGTGGGGCATTAGAGAAGTACCTGAAACAGACGTTCTATTACAAAACCCATTATTTACATGGGGGAACCCCGCGTCAAAAACGGGAAAAAATGATTGCTGAGTTTCAAGACCCCGAAACCGAACCCTCCATCTTTATTCTGTCCTTAAAAGCGGGTGGAGTGGGGATTACCCTGACTAAAGCCAATCATGTATTCCATTTCGATCGCTGGTGGAACCCGGCAGTCGAAGATCAAGCCACCGATCGCGCCTTCCGGATTGGACAAGAGAAAAATGTGTTTGTCCATAAATTTATTGCGATCGGAACCCTGGAAGAACGAATCGATCGCACCCTGGAAGATAAAAAGCGCCTCTCCTCTGCGATCGTCGGCAATGATGAATCATGGTTAACCGAACTGGATAACGACAGTTTCAAACAACTGATTGCCTTAAATAAACAAGCAATTTTGGAGTAAAATTATGACAAAATTTAGCAGAACCTGGTGGGGAAAACGCTTTATTAGCGCCTTAGAAGACTTTACCGATTCCAGCCGACTGGGACGGGGCAGGTCCTACGCCAACAATGGCAAAATCAAAGAATATCGGATTGTCAATAACCAAATTACCGCCAAAGTTCGGGGGTCGGTTAATCCCTATTATGGAGTGTACAAAGAACCCCTTTATACTACTAAAATTGAAATCACCCCGATTTCTCCGGCGCAATGGTCCAAAGCCATTAAAACCATTGCCTCCAATGCCAGTTTTGTCTCCAAACTGTTAATGAATGAAGTGCCGGATAATATTGATTCCGCCTTTGCTGAGTTGAAACTGCATTTACTTCCGGACAGTCGCAAAGACTTCAAAACAACCTGTTCTTGTCCCGACTATGCTAACCCTTGTAAACATATTGCTGGAGTTTATTATTTAGTTGCGGCGCAATTAGATTCTGACCCATTTTTACTCTTTGAACTGCGGGGACTCTCGCGGGAAGATTTGCAAACCGAACTGGCAAAAACCCCATTAGGAGAAGCCCTTTCTGCCTCCTTACATGAAACTGCGATCGCCCCAGAAGCCTCAGAATCCTATTACACCGAACCGGAACGAGTCCCCATCAATGCCACCGCCGATTTAAAAGAATTTTGGATGGGTTCTAAACGACTACCACCGCCACCCCCGCCCTCCCAACCGGCGATCGTTCCTGCCATTCTGATTAAAAAAGCCGGTGATTTTCCTCCCTTTTGGCAAAAAGATACTTCTTTCATTGAAGTGATGTCCGACTTTTACACTCGCGTCAAAACCAAAAATAAAGAAGTTTTGTAAGTCCAGTCCCTTCCTCTTTGGATTGGGGAGGGGACTGAATCATGGATTGTTTCCCCGCATAAATGGGATGACCTAAAATGTAGGCTACTTTTAAAAAGCTCGACCCCTCACAACAAGCCACGATAGCGAATAAAGAGTAAAATTACTGCCCATGAACCCAAGGCGACTTTAATAGCAACCAGGATGTTTAAAATGGGCAGAATTCCCCCACTGACCAAAGCGCCAAATTGACCATAAGGTAACTCAATTCCCCCCAGGGTGAGCATGGCTAATCCGATAAAAATGATGACGGAAATTTTTTCCCAAGTTGCGGTATGCCAACGCTTATAAATAGACTGCATCAGTTCCATTGATGAAGTAATGGCGATTAACCCGATCGCCGTCCCTCCCGCTACTCCACCAGCAAATCCTCCCCCAGGACTTAAATGGCCGCGAATTGCCAGTTCGATGCCAACTAATGCGGCAATTGTTGCCCCTAAACGGGCTAAAACAATGGAGGGCTGATCGTTAAATTGATGCACATGAGTTGAAGGCTTTTCGTTGGCGAGTAAATATTTTACTCCCACAATGGAAATCGAAAAAACCACGACTTCAAAGATAGTATCGTACAAGCGATTTCTCAAAATAATCCCAGATACCGCATTAGGAACCCCACTATCCTGGATTACAGATTGCACGATTTCTAGGTTACTTTCATCCGCTAGGATAGAATTAGATGTGAATAAAATTTTCAGAGAAAGTGCGATTCCCGCGAGAACATAAATCCATTTCATTAATGCTGCTCCGATGAACTTAAGGGACTAATTAAAGGATTGAAATAAGTAACGTTTGTCTCTGATGGTAGTTCCTCTTTCATGATTTCATAGAGACGTTGAATCCTTGTAGTGGTCTGATATCCGGTTACTTTTTCTAAGGTAGTTGTGAAGGTGCGATCGCCATGTTCTACCGGCGTTGGCTGCACATAAATGGCATGAATTTCTTTTTCTTTAAAGGCTTGATTCAAAGCTAATTCATCGTGATAAGGCACTAATTCAAGGCGCATATACCGTTTGGCAAAAATTGCGCGTAAATCGTCAATGGGTTTTCCGGTAGGGCGATCGCCTTCAATCCACTCATCTTCAATAAACCCCAGGCGCATCACCATTGAGGAACGCACCGCCACCGCATACAGAGTAATCGCCAGTAATGTCCCCATTAACGCTTCCGTTAACGCCACATCTGCCGCGCCTAATAGGGCATAAACCAAGGCCGCCACTGCCCCTAATATCCCCCGAATAATTAGGGCATGAAAGGGATTCGATTGCATCACTAACATACAAGCAGATAACGGCAATAGCGCCACAATCGCATAGATATAAAAATCAGTCATGAGTCTCATCTCCACTGGAACAATAGGCTAAAACATATCCCAAAATTGTATTCCAAATGGCTAAAGAAATTAGGGCCAGCATAATTAAAGGCCATTCCCTGGGGATTCTCAGCAGCAATCCAATGGTGATGGACATGGAACCCAGGGTATCCGACACCGAAAGAGTATGGAGCTTATATAACACCGATCGCTCCCCCAGTAACGGATAAGTCCCCCAAAACCAGAAGAAAATTCCTAACCCAATACAACCATAACTCAAGAAATCAATCATAATTCATTCAAGCGTTTCACAATATGAGCGAGTAACATTAAACCGGCATTCCCCACGCTGAGGATAATCACTCCCGCGACCCCGATATTCCAATCATCCCGAAACACGGAAACAACTAAAATCATAATAGAAGTTTTCGTCGCAATGCTGGCAAAAGCCAACATTTTTTGCCAAACATCATCATCTTTCCAGGCTTCATACATTGGAATCAGCAGAGCCAAAATCATGGCAAACAGTATCCCATTCATCATTAGATTCATTCAGGACTTCTCCGGCGCAAACGATGGACTTCATACCAGCCTTCTTCGTGATATTTTACAACAATCGTCTTGGGGGTAAAGGTAATCAAGAAAATGTCTAAAAACACCAATCCCGGCGAACGAAGAGGGGGCACTCGTTCCCGGGTAACATCTTCAAATCTATGGGGAAACAAGATGATTTCAAAAGCTTCCATATAGGCGATTGGAACGGCCACGATAATCTCCCACAATGCCCGCATCCAATCTTGAATATGCCCCTTAATTTTATGATTGTGAGGCAATAGCAGGGAGATGATGACTCCGATCAGGATATTCTGTGAACTCAGGTCCGCAGTCAACAGAAACCAAATGATCAATCGTAAGATTAAATTAAGATATCCTATCATAATTAATGCCAACTCCAGGCAAACCAAAACAGCAAAATTGAAATCAGACTCATCACTCCAATTAAATGCTCAAATTCCTCGAACATTCGGGGTAAATTCAAAACCAACCGTTGAATGATGGCTAGATAAATCACTGCACCCACTGCCACAATCCCAATCGCTTTGAGAATATTGGCAACCGTATAAAGTTCATAATGGACCGCATTGGCGAAAATTAATCCCCCCAACAAGAGACCGGTCGCCAACCAAAACCCCATCCGCATGGGTGGGTTAGATTCAGTCCTGACATGAGGGAGAAAAATCAACTTTGAAAAGCAGATTACCGTTCCTACTGCCGCCAGATTCATGGGGATAGTTTGCCAAGACACCAAATGTTCTAGGGTTAACATCTTCGCTTCAAAACCGGCTAACAAGGGAAACCCACAGATGGATAAACTCCCTAAAATCAGGGGAATCCATAACGCGGTAGTCATCGGATTAGTTTGCAGTGTCTTCAAGTCACGACTGGGCAAATTCCCAACAATTAGAAACAAACTCGATTTCGCCATTCCGTGGGTGAGGGCATAAAAACCCGCGACTTCGGGGGCGGAAATAATCCACCCTAACTGGGAAACGGTGCTAAAGGCTAATAGGCGCTTGGTATCTTTTTCAAACATGGCATAACTCACCCCTAAAATCGCCGTTCCCACTCCAAAAATCTGTACAATTGGACTAACTTCTTCTAAAATTAGAGCGCAACGGACTAAGGGAAATGCACCGGCTTTGACGACAATTCCCGACAGCAGGGCCGACACCGGGGTTTCTGATTCTGAATGGGTTAAAGGTAACCACAATCCCGAGACAAAAATGCCAGCCTTGCTTAATAATCCCATGAAAATTAAAGCCAAGGCTTCCGGTGGTGCATCTCGCAATCCTTCAAAACTAAAGGAATGATGAGCTTTATAAACTAGAATTGCCCCCACTAGATAAAACAACATGGCGATATTGCTGACAAACAGATAGCGCAGGGCCACCCAAATCGAGCGATCGGTTCTCGGATAGCTCACCAGCAATGAAGCCGCAATTCCGCTCACCTCTAGCGCCACATATACACTAATAAAATCAGTGGAAATAAAGGCGGCATTGAGGCTACCATGCAGAATAATCATCTGGGCATAAAAGAAAGCACTTTTCTCCGTTTGCAAGCAGTACAGAATCACCGCAGCGGTTACTAAGGCATTGGTTAAAATAAAGTAACTGCTCAGGTGATCAATGAATAACGTCACCCCAGTCGAATCGAGTAATTGCAACGCAATCGGGGAGTTCATCAAAAATACTTGGACTGCAAATACCGCAGAAGCCAATGCCGTGAAGCTGACTAGGTAGCGATCCAGTTGGGGAAGGATAAAAATCGTGAATCCGGCCAAAAAAGGCAGGGCCATCCATAGAATTGTCAGGGTATTCATGGGGTATTATTTTTTTCGATTTCGGTGATTTCTAAAGTTGGATTATCCCGGGCTAATTTCATCACCCCGACTAACATTAAAGCCTGAATGGAAAACCCAATCACGATCGCCGTTAAAATCACAGCTTGGGGAACTGGATCAGCGTAGGCTACTTTGTCAGTCCCATCGGCGACAATAGGCGTAACCATACCCCCTCGGGATGCCACAAATACATAGTAGGCAATCACCCCTGTACTCATGACATCCATTGAAACAATTTTCATCAATAGGTTCTTTTTAAAGAGAATTCCAAAGAATCCACACAAAATGGTAGCAAGGACAAAAGCTTCTAACACGGCAAGGGTTGGCGGGGTAAGGAGGACGGGGTACGCTCAGGGAACGATTGAATTTAATGATTGTACAATAATCGGGTACAGTTTGGAATATCCTCCCGGAGAAAAATCATAAGATTTTTTCGGGTAGCTTCCGAAGTCTAGCTTATATTCCAATCCTTGCAGCCGTTGTCTCATGGATCCAATGTTGAAGCTTTCGGCAGTCAGTAAAGCGATCGCTGTTGCTCCTGTGCGCGGTGCTGTTTGTGCCTGTGCGTGGTACACTTACATCTTGCTCCCTGGCTTGATTACAAATCATTTAGAATTGCTATAGATACCGCGGTAAAAAGGCTGATGGGATTAAATATTTAAAAGCCATCCTGAGAATATCAGGTCCCTTCATGAATTTCCCCTATTTCAATCAATCAATCTCCCTATCTTAAACCTTCAGGGTGAACAAAAAAGCCCCCCTAAATCAGGGGGGTAGGGGGAATCAATCCAAAATTATCCCATAAATCTCTTGAGTTGACAGCGCATTCCGCCAACTCAAAAGATTAGGCACTAAAGTATTTCGCCGCCGGGTGATAGGTGACGATCGCCGTCGTGGATTGTTCAGGATAAAGCTGTTCACTTTCATCCATCTCCAAGTGAATGCGATCGCTGCCTAACAAATCCAACTGCTTATACTGATCCTGCATATTCGGACAAGCGGGATACCCGAAACTATACCGAGAACCCCGATAACGCTGTTGCAAAATCTCCCGAATATTATCCGGTTCCTCACTGGCAAATCCCAACTCGCGACGAATCCGCGCGTGTAACCATTCCGCGATCGCCTCCGCTGTTTGCACCGCAATCCCATGAAAATACAAATAATCCGTATAGCGATCGCCATCAAACAACTGTTTCGCATACTCCGTCGCCACTTCTCCCACCGTCACCGCATGCATGGGAAACACATCAATATGACCCGTTTCCTTCGGTGCAAAAAAGTCTGCAATACATAACCGCCGCATCGACTTTTGGCGAGGAAACTCAAAAGTAGCCACGGGTTCAGTTACCGCACCTTTTTCCCCTTCCTCCGGTTGGTAAATCAGCAAACTATTCCCCTCAGCTTGACAGGGAAAATAGCCATAAACCGCCTGGGGATGTAACAAATTATCCGAGAATACCCGTTCCTTCCAAGTCGCTAAAATGGGATGCACCGTTTCCGCCAAAAAAGCATCATACTCTTCCCGAGATTGACCTTGAGGCTTACGGAATTGCCATTGTCCCACAAATAGCGCTTGTAAATCCATATACTCAAACACCTCCTCCAACGGAATATCCTCCGGTTGCAGCACCTTCGTTCCCCAAAATGGCGGCGTAGGACGCTCAATCTCAATCGCCACCGCCTCAGAACGGCGCGTATCAACTTCCGCCGGTTCTTGAGATTTTGGAGTCGCCTTTTCTAGCTTTTCCCCATTCTCCGAAGTTGCTAATCCTGCACTTCCTTTAGCTTCAGCTTCATCCAAGAACCCAGCAAAATCATCCCAGTTTTGGGCCAGTTTAGCAGGCATCAATTTATCCATGAAATGCAAGTCAGAAAAGGCATCTTTCCCATAAACTACTTGACCCTTGTAAGTATTCTGACAATCCTCATGGACAAACTTCGGAGTCAGCGCCGCACCCCCCAAAATCACCGGAACACTAATTTCCCGTTCATTAAACACCGCCAAATTTTCCTTCATAAACGCAGTAGACTTCACCAAAAGCCCACTCATGGCAATGCAATCAGCCCGATGTTCCTCGTATGCTTGGATAATATTATCCACCGGCTGCTTAATCCCTAAATTAATCACCCGATACCCATTATTGGTCAGAATAATATCCACCAAATTCTTCCCAATATCGTGAACATCGCCTTTCACCGTGGCAATGATTACCGTCCCTTTTGCATTATCTTTTTTCCCCTCTTCAGACCCTTCTTTTTCCATAAAGGGTTCAAGATAAGCCACCGCTGCCTTCATCGTTTCCGCCGATTGCAACACAAAGGGTAATTGCATTTGTCCCGAACCAAACAATTCCCCGACAACCTTCATCCCATCCAAGAGATACTGATTAATAATCGCCAGAGGAGGATAGGTTTCTAAAGCTAGGGTAAGGGCGTCGTTTAACCCAATCCGTTCGCCGTCAATAATGTGATTTTTGAGGCGTTCTTCAATGGGCAAACTAGCATCGATTGAGCGGTCCCGTTTGGTAGTTTTCCCTTGGAAAAATTCCGTTACTTTCGCCAGGGGGTCATAAATACAAACATCCCCCTCAAACCGACGGCGATCGTAAATCAAATCCCGACAGACTTCTTGCTGTTTCGGGTCAATTTTTGCCAAGGGTAAAATCTTGCTGGCACTTACAATCGCGCTATCCAACCCCACCTGCATTGCTTCATTCAAAAACACCGAATTCAGCACTTGACGCGCCGCCGGATTCAAGCCGAAGGAAATATTAGAAACCCCTAACAAAAGGTGACAACCGGGTAATTCTTCCCGAATTCGGCGAATCGACTCAATCGTAGCTTTCCCATTCTCCCGATCTTCTTCAATCCCCGTAGAAATCGGTAACGCCAGGGTATCAAAAAACAATTCATGGGCGGGGACACCATAGGCGATCGCCGCATCATAGGCACGTTTGGCAATTTCAAACTTGCGATCTGCCGTCCGCGCCATCCCCTCCTCATCAATCGTGCCAACAACCACCCCCGCACCATACTGCTTCGCTAAACCTAGCACTTTGTAGAACCGTTCTTCCCCATCTTCATAGTTGGTAGAGTTCATCAAACACTTACCCCCGGCGACTTTCAACCCCGCCTCCATCTTCTCCCATTCCGTCGAATCCAGCATCAGAGGCAGAGTCGCATTCGTCACCAACCGGGACACCAACTGGTGCATATCGTGCACCCCATCCCGTCCCACATAGTCTACGTTCACATCCAAAATGTGAGCGCCTTCTCGCACTTGTTCCCGTCCCAGGGCCACTAATCCATCCCAATCTTCCGCATTCAGCATCTCCCGGCACTTCTTAGAACCGCTGGCATTCAGCCGTTCCCCGACAATCAGGAACGAATTATCCTGTTTATATGGTTGTGCACTATAAATCGAAGCCGCAGCCGGAGTATATTGGAACAAATTGCGAGGCGGAGGACTGCCATTTTCACCCCAAACCCGCACCGGACGTTCTTTCGGCTTCAAACTCTTAGACAATTCCGCTAACTGGGCAATGTGAGGCGCTTGCGTCCCACAACACCCGCCAATCACCTGCACTCCCAAATCTTCCACAAAGTGCATCAACGCCATCCGCAACTCCATCGGAGTCAACTTGTAATGCGCCTGTCCCCCAATATTTTCCGGTAACCCGGCATTGGGAATACAAGACACCACAAAGGGAGAATTTTCAGCCAAATACCGGATATGTTCCTTCATTTGAGCCGGACCCGTGGCACAATTGAGACCTAAAATATCAATGGGATAGGGTTCTAAAATGGCTAAAGCTGCACTAATATCAGAACCGACCAACATCGTCCCCATCACTTCCATCGTGATGGAAACCATCAAGGGCAACCGCTGACCTTTTTTTTCAAAAACTGCTTCAATGCCATTCAATGCTGCTTTAATTTGCAACACATCCTGACAAGTTTCTACAATTAATAAATCAACACCGCCATCAATTAGACCTTCCGCTTGTTCACTAAAAGCGTTTTTCAGGGTATCGAAATCAATATGTCCCAAAGTGGGTAATTTTGTCCCGGGACCGATGGAACCGGCCACAAATCGCGGCTTTTCAGGGGTAGAATATTCGGCAGCGACGCTTTTAGCTAGTTCGGCAGCGGTTTTATTCAGTTCATAAGCGCGATCGCCGATATCATATTCCGCCAACACAATGGAAGTCCCGCCAAAGGTGTCGGTTTCAATCACATCGGCACCCGCTTCCAGGAACCCGCGATGGACCAGTTTCACGGCTTCTGGCTTCGTATAGACGAGATATTCGTTGCAGCCTTCAAAGTCCTTGCCGCCAAAGTCATCAGCAGTAAGGTTTTGAAATTGCAGACTGGTACCCATCGCCCCATCAAAAACCAGAACCGGGCGATCGGGACTATGCAGACGTTGGAGAAAGGAAGGGGTCATAGCAACATCAAGATAAGATTTAGTATTTGATTACTTTATCTTATTCTGGTTTGGGATTCAGCAGTCCAGACTCGGAGTTTTTGGATCCACTCTCCCCCGTGGCGCGAGGCAGGGTGAAAGTATAATCAGGGAACACAGGGGTGGCCCCTTTCCGCTGGGGACCTCGGGTTTCTTGTGAAGTGGCGAGGAACCCATGATGATTGGATATCCCATCCCCTGATTCCCTCGCCAATCAAACCCAACTGCGCTGTCAAGCCCCGAATCCTTCTTGATTCAGAGAATTCAATCGATTTTCTAGTAAAGTTGTTGCAGTAGGTCTAGCTGGCGAATGGCCAACAGATTAGTCATGAGTGAAGTGTTGCTAACGACTGTCACAAAGATATAATACGGAGTGTAGTTGAATTTGAATTTAAAGGGTTACAAACACATTTTTTGGATTTATGATTTTTATAATATTCTTTCTTGATGCTTGCTAAACCGGCCTCTTTGAAATCCCTTCTTTTAAGTCTAATTTGATAGGTGGGTAGTCCTAAATATGTAATGATGCTCAGAAGTTGCTGATAGAAAATTAGCGGTTTTGTAAAAAACAAGAGTAAAAACAACCACTTTTAAATAAGCTGGACTTATTGAAGTTATTTAAAATAAAAATATTTCTACCGAA
>NZ_JAFLQW010000246.1 GCF_017313335.1 Phormidium pseudopriestleyi FRX01
GATCGCCTGTTTCGGAATTGTTGGGGGTAGGAGTTTTTGAAGTCTCGGCAGAGGATGGGGAAATTCCCAATGGGACGAAGCGATTGGCGATTTATAAAGAAATTGCCGATTTAGTTCGGGAAAATCTGTTGATTTTTATCGATAAAAACCGGACCCAATGTGTTTGGTATTGGGTTAAGCGAGAGGGAACTAAACTCTATCCTCGGGACCATGTTTATGTGAAGTCGGAACCCTGCGATTTGCTGTTAAGCAAGGTAAGCGCCTTGTATGTTAGTCTCGATGAGTTGGAATCCCTCTCGGTGATTGATGTTGCTCAACGGTTGCAGGCGGGATTAGATATTGAGCGGGTTACTAAGAAGTTTTTTGAAGATTTTAAACAACAGCATATTGAGTTTTTAGGGGCGATTCGTGGCATTGAGAAAGAAGGCGATCGCCGGTGGTACACTTCGGTCTTATTCAACCGTTTAATGTTTGTTTATTTCTTGCAGCGCAAAGGGTTTATTGATGGAGGAAAAACTCTTTATCTTCAAGACAAACTAGAAGAAAGTAAGCAGCGAGGGCCAGATTTATTTTATCGAGAGTTCCTGCCTGCCCTGTTTTTTGAAGGATTTGCCAAACCTTTAGACCAGCGATCGCCTGCGGTGATGGCACTGATTGGGGATATCAAATACTTGAATGGTGGGCTATTTCTCAGCCATCAAATTGAACAAAATTATCCGGATATTGCGATTCCAGATGAGGCGTTTGAAAAGGTTTTTGCTTTATTTGCGGGCTACTCCTGGAATTTAGATGATACCCTGGAAGGCAAAGAGAACGAAATCAACCCCGCAGTTTTGGGATACATTTTTGAGAAATACATTAACCAAAAAGCCTTTGGCGCTTATTATACGCGGTCAGAAATCACCGAATATTTGTGTGATAAGACCATTAACAAGCTCATTTTAGACCGCATCAATCAAGCTGTTGTCCCGCGCAAGTTTGAGAATATTACCGAACTCTTAACCAAACTGGATGCGAATCTCTGTCGGCAATTGCTGGAGGAGATTCTTCCGAATCTGAGTTTATTAGACCCTGCCTGCGGTTCTGGCGCATTTTTGGTGGCAGCCATGAAAACGCTGATTTATGTGTATTCCAACGTGATTGCTACGGTTAAAGTTAGAATTACTGACCATCATCTCCACGCCTGGTTAACCCAAGTTGAAACCGACCATCCGTCTCTCAATTATTACATTAAAAAGCGAATTATTACGGATAACCTCTATGGAGTCGATATCATGGAGGAAGCGACAGAAATTGCTAAATTGCGGCTATTTCTAGCCTTAGTTTCTTCCGCCCATGATGTCAGTGAATTAGAACCTTTGCCGAATATTGACTTTAATATTATGGCGGGAAATTCCCTGATTGGCTTAATTCGGGTGGATGAAACCGGGTTTGATGCGGTTAATTCCGGGACTAAGGCAAAAGGGAAAAAGAAAGAGTCCGAACCCGTTGCTTTACAGGGAAATTTGCTACAACCCTTGGCAGCGAGTGCTTATCAGAAAATTTTAGCCGATAAAAATGCTTCGATTGATTTATATAAAAAACACGCTTTTCAGTCCGGGGAATGGGAGGGAACGTCTCAAGAGTCGCGGTTATTGATGTTGCGGAGTCACATTGAACAGTTAAATCGAGAATCCCAGGACAAGTTAAATGTATTGTTATGGGATGAGTTTAGCAGTCGGTTAGGGATTAAGTATCAGGAGGTGCAAATCTCGGGGAAACCCAAGAAGCGCCTATTAAAACTTGATGACATTGCGGCATTGAAGCCATTCCATTGGGGATATCATTTTGACCGCGTATTGCAACGGGGTGGATTTGATGTAATTATTGCCAATCCGCCTTGGGAAATTTTAAAACCGAATGCCAGAGAGTTTTTTCTTCAGCATAACGAGTTGGTGCAGAAAAGGAAGATGGACATTAAAGCGTTTGAGAAAGCGCAAAGCAAACTACTCGAAAACCTAGAAATTGCCGATACCTGGCTAGAATATCAAAGCCAATTTCCTCATGTTAGCGCTTATTATCGGGCTGCGGAACAGTATCAAAATCAAATTTCAATTGTCAATGGCAAGAAAGCAGGGACGGATATCAACCTCTATAAACTATTTTTAGAACAATGTTTTAATTTATTACGTCCCGGGGGAGAATGTGGAATTATTGTTCCCTCCGGACTTTATACAGATTTAGGGGCAAAACAGTTGCGAGAAATGTTGTTTTCACAAAGCAAAATAGATACACTATTTGGACTCTCGAACGAACGATTTATTTTTGAAGGAGTCCATCACGGATTTAAGTTTTGCCTGCTTACTTTTGCCAAAGGGGAGGGGACTGATTCATTTTGGGCCGCGTTCCGAATCAATCCCCGTGAGGCAATTAGAATTAATCAGCTTGATACGTTTCTCAACAATTCCGATGAACATTTAGTCATTTCAGTACCCCTCGTGCGTCGGTTGTCTCCTGACTCGCTTTCGGTGATGGAGTTTAAATCGGGGGTAGATCTGAAGATAGTGGAAAAATTTCTTGATTTTCCAATGCTGGGTGAAAACATTAAAGAAAAGTGGAATTTGCGGTTAAATCGGGAATTTGATATGACAAATGACAGTCATCTATTTAACCAGCAGCTAGGGGAAGGGGAACTGCCACTTTATGAAGGGAAAATGATTCATCAATTTACTCACCTCTATGCTGACCCCAGGTATTGGGTGGATGAAGCAGAAGGGAGGTCAGCTTTATTAAAACGGGGACAAA
>NZ_JAFLQW010000106.1 GCF_017313335.1 Phormidium pseudopriestleyi FRX01
AAAAACAATCCCGTTAGGATTAATTAAATAGAGATTTGCACTACCATTGGCGCGGATGATGCCATCAATGCTGGAAGGATTTTTTCCGGTAATTCGGGTGAGGATATTTTCTACCCTCAATGAATTCTCAAACTGGGCCGTATTCCCCGTCATTAGAGAAAATTCCTGGAAGCTATGGAAGAGATTTCCTCCAATTGCTGTGCCTCCGGTAATTCGGTAAGTCGTGCCCTCGGGAGTAACGAGGGTGGGGTTATTCAGGCTGGCATCGGGAATGATTTGCGCCTCTGCTTTGGCCCCACATCCTGATGACAAACTCCACAGGATTAGCACTCCTGAAAGTGTGATTACAGCGTGGGACTTTTGGCCGAAGGACTTAGGAAACAATCGGATAAATTGCTGATAATTGACTCGGCTGAAATGAATCATTCATTTTAACTTTTTTAAAAGGAAAGAGTGGGCGATTTTTCCTCTAATGGTTTTTCGCGAACTCCACCAGGGTTGTAGCACAAAATGAGCGATCGCCCCACTCAATTTTTCAACCGGCTGTCCAAAATATCCCCTTACCCCCCCTACAAATTCATTTCCCGTTTACTCTCCACAATTCTGTTGCTTTACCCAAGAACTATGCGGGGTAACCTGGGGCGCTTGGGCTACCAGAACCACTGTCCCCTCTGGGGTCACACTCCAGCCTTGAGCTTCTACCAGGGGAGTTGTTCGAGCCATTTTCTCTCCCGTGATCTCCCCAACTGGATTAGATTGACCCTGGACTGCTGTTCCCTCAGTCTGCACTAGGCGCAAATCATCTAAAATTACCGTAGAATTCAGCAGTTCGGTGGGAGAGTCGGGCAACCCTCCTCGTCCCGTCACGGTAAAACTACTCACATCTCCGGTGGCACAAAAGTTTTGAGCAATCAGTTGATCCGCATTCACAAAATTATCTTCCAGTGGCACAACTCCCAAGCTGGAATCGGCATCGGGGGTGTTTAGTTCGACTGTGCCGCTAAACTCCGGTCCCAGGTCCGAGGTGGCAGTAATATCACTGCGCGGGGTTTCCGCTTCGCGAAATTCGGTACCAAAGATCCCCTCGGCACTGATGCTGACTCGTCCTCCCCGTCCCGCTAAGGCATTGGCGGTAATATCACTATTATCCAGGGCGGTTAAAATTTGAGTCTCGATGGTAATGTTCCCTCCATTGGTATTCCCGGCATTGGTGGTAATATTGCCCCCGCGACGTAACAGCAGGGTGGGCGATCGCAGTTGAATGTTTCCCCCGGCACCGGAAACCGTTGTCGCATTCAAACTCCCCCCCGTATCTAATCGCACGGAGTCGGCTACAATTTCTAAAATCCCGGCATTCCCTGTCCCAAAACTCCTCACATCCAAAGTTGCTCCATCCCGAACCACCAATTCTCCGGTACTCACTCGCAAGTTTCCCCCGGATCCGGTGACTTCCAAATCTGGAATATCCGCCCGTCCCGAGGAGGAAACTAAGGTACTCGGTAATCCCGTAATCGGCGACTGTCCAGAAATATCAATCCCTTCCGAGGCATTCACCGTCAGAGTTCCCCCATCCCCACTGCTGAATGTCCCCGAGGAGACGAGCGCCCCCTCGCTCACGGTTAACTTCCCGGTGGAAATCGTTAAATTTCCCGCCGGATTCTCACTAAATGTCGTCGTCCCCGGACCACTGGTGACTAGCCCATCGGGAGACACGCCTGAAATCTCAATTGACTCACTCGCTTCAATGTTAATATTCCCTCCGACTCCCCCAGTCACCAATCCAGTGCTAACATTTCCCCCACCACTATTGGCAGAAATCAACCCACCCCCGCGATTAATTAACCGCGTGGTTTTAATCGTCACGTCACCCCCGGTCCCGGTTCCAAACAGGGTGTTATTTAAAATTCCTGTCGGTAGCAAATTTCCCGGTACGGTTCCGCTGATTTCCACCAATTCTGACGCATTCACCACAATATTCCCCCCAGGACCATTACCCAGGGTTCCACTGGAAATCACGGTGCCATCGGTGATAATCAGGTTGCGAGTTTCAATGGTAATATCCCCGGCAGAAGCGTTACTCCCAAAGGCCGTATTCGATAACACCCCACCGGCGATCGCTTCTATCTTATTTCCCGCCCTCATCTGGAGGTCACCCCCTGCCGCATCTCCAAAGGTGGGAAGATGAATCAACGCCCCATTATACAACCCAATCGCGTTCCCCGCTTCTAAGGTCATATTCCCCGTTGGTGCTTCTCCCACAGCTCCTGTCACAAACCCCGGGATGCGATCTTCCGGTTGCAGTTGTCCGGTTAATGCTCCCCCAATTAATAACTCTAATGGCTCAAATCCCACCCCAATCACGGTAATTGAATCTGCCGCACGAATGCTAAAATTTCCTCCTGCACCCAGTCCAAAGGTACTGGCAGAGACTAATCCGGTCCCCTGGAGTAAAAATTGTCCGGTTTCGATATTTAAGTCTCCCCCGGTCCCCACTCCCCGAGTATCGCTGACGACGGCGGTAAAATTATCGGGGTCAGCGCCGGTAATGGCGACTAATTCGCTCGCTTTGATATTCAGGGGTCCCCCGGGAAGCGACCCGACATTCACCGCCAGGACCTGCGACCCTTCTCCCACGGCAATTCGCCGTCCTTGCAGGTGAATGGTTCCTCCCCCATCTCCACTGGTGTTGATCCCACTCTGTTGAGTCAGTTGAATATCCTGGAAACTCTCGACCCCTTCGTATCCCGCCATCATCCCCCGTTCTGTCGGGGTCAGACTGATCCGGCTATTGCCTCCCAAGCTACCCACTTCTATCCGTCCTCCGGGCGATCGCACTTGTCCCCCATCTAGAAGCACATTCCCCCCAAAGAGTCCCACGGTTTGCCCCGGAAACACTTGCAATCCACTCACTTCCCCGCTACTGTCTATCCCTTGGGACTGAACCCCAATATTCCCCGGATTTGCCCCAAATTGTAACCCCACTGGCACGTTTACTGTCAGTAATGGGGGTGCTTCTGGGTTGATTGCACTAAATAGATTCCCATCTGCCAGGACTATACTCTCGGCGGTACTGGCAAAAAATGAACCTCCAATATTTAATTGAGCATTGGGACCAAAAACAATCCCGTTGGGATTGATTAAATAGAGATTTGCACTGCCATTGGCGCGGATGATTCCATCAATGAGGGAACTGTTTACTCCGGTAATTCGAGTTAGGATATTTTCTACGGTTAATGAATTTTCAAAAAAGGCGGTATTCCCGGTCATTAGAGAAAATTCCTGGAAGCTATGGAAGAGGCTTCCCCCAATTTCTGTCCCTCCGGTAATCGTCTGAATTGTCCCGTCAGTTGTTACGAGACTAGGACTTGGAAGCGTGGCATCGGGAAAGATTTGTGCCTGGGCTGGACTGCTGAGGTTGTAGAAAAAACTTACAAAGGCGATCGCAACAGAAAATTTTACCCCATTTCGCCCAGTTAGGCAGCATTTCTTGAGCCAAACATCAGCAACTTCTGGATGCTTTACTTTCGGTAAAAAATATTTCATGGTTCTTGTGAATAGTGATTGTCTACAATGTAGCACTTGGAATTGGATTGGGGGAATTTTTTCCAAAATTTTCCCCTTGGTGGCGATCGCCCCTTTGACTCTGCACCCTAGTTTTGTCTACCTTCCTTCACCCGCGCCTCACCCCGGTTCTCAAAGCCCCTTTTTCCTGTGCCAGTCAATCTGCCTGATTTGGACTATCTTGATAGTAGAGTGACCTATCTGACAGCTTGTTGCCATTGGGTTCTCGATTTTTTTGTTCAATTCTTTTGGAGTCACAATTCATGAAACTATTTGACCAAATCGTGAGTGCTATCAGTAATCCTACTCAAGAAGCCAGTACCAATCAAATTGGCAGTGTGATCAATGCGGTACAACAACTGAGTCAGACTTACCATACCGACCCCGGAACGACTCAATCTATGCTATCGGTTGTTAGCCATTTTGTCCGGTCTTCTTTACAGGAAAAACGGGCCACTGGCGGGACTGATTTAGTTCAATCTGTGGTTAGCCAGTTTAGTGGGACAAGTGCTAATTCCCAGGCGATCGCAGCCTTATTTTCTGTCCCTCAACTCAATGAAATGATTACGGCGATCGCCTCCCGCACGGGCTTAGATTCTCAACAAATTCAATCCATGCTACCCTTGTTAATCCCAGTGGTTCTCCAATTGTTACAAACCGGGGCTAGTTCTGAAAATCCTCAAACAGGCTCTAACCCGGTTCTCAATCAATTTTTAGATGCTAATAATGATGGTGAGGTGAATATCGGCGATGCTATCCAATTAGCCAGTCGTTTTTTAACGAATCCCTAATCCTCTGTTTAATCAGGTTCCCAGTTGGGAACCTCTTTCTCTGACTCTCTCTAAATTTCTAAGCTGCAATTTGAAATTTGGCGACTTTTTTTAAAAAGGTCTTGCGTTTTCTCTTGACTTTTGTTAAAATTCTATTATAATGGGAATAGTGACAATTTTAAAATTGAAGCAAATGCTCCCATTATAGTATATAATAACAGAGTTTTAGTCATTTGTGTTGAAAAAAGGAAAAAATTTTGGCGCCGGCCTGATTTAACAATTTCAGGTAAGTGAGACCCCCCGAAAACATCAACTAAGGAACGATTTCACGCATATAATCCCGCCAAAGCAGGGCCGCTTGAGCGCTACTCCCGGCAGTGGGACTATTATCATCATTTCCCAACCACACCCCGGTTACTAATTCTTGAGAGGGGACATAACCGACAAACCACAGGTCTACATTATCATTAGTCGTCCCGGTTTTCCCCGCTTCATCCAAACCGAGGGAAGCATTGCCGCCGGTTCCGCCACGAATCACCCCTTGCAATAAAACCGTGAGAGTATCCGAGACTTCCCCAGAGAGAACATCCTGATTAGCGGTGCGATCGCGTGGGTAATCGTAAATCACCCGACAGGTACTCAGGTCATCGCGATCGCTGCAATCACTGCTATCAAAAATCCGCTGAATCCCATGAGGACGGTTGCGAACTCCCCGATTGGCGATCGTCCCAAAAGCGCCAGTCAACTCCAGGACCGTCACCTCACTCTGACCGAGGACCAACCCGGGAACCGCCTTGAGTTCGGACTGAATCCCCAGCCGACGGGCCATTTCGACCACCTGATCCAAACCCGCATCTCGGGCAATTCGCAAGGCAACAGAATTTTCCGATTGGGCTAGACCTTGATACATATCAATCGAACCGCTACTGCGTTCGCATCCACCATAAGATTGACCCGACCAACTGAAAGGTTCACAAGAAAAAGTCTGACCCGGGGACATCCCGAGATCGAGGGCCGCACCATAAGCAAATACTTTAAAGGTAGAACCCGGTTGACGTAACGCTTGCGTGGCGCGATTAAACTGACTTTGGCGATAATCGACCCCCCCAGTCATGGCTAAAATTTCCCCAGTTCGGGAATCCAGAGTGACGATCGCCCCTTGGGAGAATCCAAATTGATCACCGGCAGTCTGGACACTATTTTGTAACGCCTTTTCTGACTCAGTTTGAATTGCTGGGTTTAGGGAAGTTTCCACGATAAAATTCCCTTCTCGGGCCAGTTGTTCTCCTAATAATTGTTCGAGTTCGGCAAAAACATGACTGTAGAAATAGGGGGCGATCGTACTACCGAGAATTTCGACGGCCCGGGGGTTAATCTCAATGCGCGATCGCCGGGCGCGATCGGCCTCTTCCTGAGACACCATCCCCAACCGTCGCATCCGATAAATCACCCCATCTCGATATTTGACCGCTAGGTCATAATTTTGCACCGGATTAAAGGCATTCGGTGCCGGCAAAATCCCCACCAAAGTCGCCGCTTCCGATAACGTCAAATCCGCCGCAGACTTAGCAAAATAAAATCGGGCTGCATCTTCAAACCCATAGAGGTCAATGCCTAAATAGACTCGGTTTAAATAGGTTAACAGCAGATCATCTTTGTTATAAAACGTTTCTAGTTTTAAAGAGACGATCGCCTCGCGAATCTTGCGACCCGCTGAGTCTTCCGTTCCCACATAATCCCGAAACAAACTGCGGGCGAGTTGTTGGGTGAGGGTGCTGCCCCCTTGGAGACTGCCCCCGCGTAAATTCACACTTAAAGCGCGCAGGGTTCCAATGGGGTCAACCCCAAAATGCCAATAGTAACGACTATCTTCGGAGGAGACTAGAGCATCAGATAGGTAGGGAGAAAATGCTGATAACCGATTCAGTTCCCGATGAGCGTTATTAAAAGGGGGGCGCAGGGGGGTAGATCCGTCCCTGGCATAGACGACGACGGGACCCTGGGTAGAAATGGGGAAAGGGCGCACTTGAAATTTTTGCCATTCCACCCCGAGAAAGACTGCCGCCAAACCCGCCACGCCACTGCCGGTATAAAAGGTCCATCGGGCAGCGCGGACATACCAGGGGGGCGGGTCGATATACTGGACCTGAACGCAATCGGCGAGTTCCGGGGGGCCGAGGGTAAAGGTTTGACGGTGACGGATGGGGGTGGAGGTAATGCGACGCTTGCCGCGATAGATGCCGTTAGTGGAGTTTTCGTCTTTGAAATAAAAGGGTGTATTGCGACGATTGCTATCCCGGGAGAGGGAGGCATGAGTCTGACTCACCACGGGATTGCGGACGACAATATCGCTGGTTTTGGACGATCGCCCAATGATATAGCGATCGCCCAACAGGGGATAAACCTCGGGTTTCGGGGTACCGGCATCTTGAACCCAAAGTTCTGGCACTCTGGCATTGGGTTTGAGGGCCAGTCGGGAAAAATGAACCTTGGCCAAAACCGTCTGGGTGACTTGGGTAATCGTACCCAGGAGAGTTCTGGGCTGTTGGGGGGGCTGCGGTGGACTCATTATGCTATGCTTGCGCGCTTAATCGATAACCAAGGACACTATTGAATAAAAAATAGAACTGTTACCGGGTTTTTCTGGTTAATTTGTTGCAAAGCAAACAGAGATTTTGTAAAGAACCCGGTTTGTCTGACCGTTACTGTACCGACGGCTGAGGGAATGTGAAGGCAACTACAACTCTAGGACTGGCTTTTCCTGAACCTTGGGGGCGATCGGCCCCAAGGTTCCGAGTACCCAGTTAGATCCCTGTCAGGGAAAAATCATCTTCATTTCTATTTTAGGTTTTCCATGCCGGTTCGCCGGTGCATCAACCTCCATAAACCCGGGGTCCCTTCCCCCTCATCCCTTACTCAGGGAACTCCTCCACATAAAATAGCCCAAACCCTCCTCCTGAAACAATTGTAGGGTGGGCATGGCCCACCAAATAGAAGGTGGGCATGGCCCACCCTACTCCTCTACTCCTCTGTGCCGGATTCGGAGGCAATGCCTGAAACAATTGTAGGGTGGGCATGGCCCACCAAATAGAAGGTGGGCATGGCCCACCCTACTCCTCTGAGCTCAAGAGCTGGTAGGTCCCTCATTCCGAGGGGGCGCGGGTCGCAACATCACAATCAACAGACAAATAATCCCAATATTAATTGAGACATCCGCTATATTAAAAACGGGAAAATTAATTAACCGAAAATCCAGAAAATCAGTCACTTCACCTAACAGAAATCGGTCAATCCCATTGCCAACGGCACCACCTAAAATCAAGCCAAACCCGACCTCTTCCCATCGGTTCATCCTCGGACCAAACCATGCTAATGCCATTAAACCCAGACTGACTGCCAAGGAAAGCCAGCGCAACCAGGCTCCATTATTGCTAAACAAGCTAAACGCTGCTCCCGTATTCGTCACATAAGTAAAATGGAAGACCCCTTCCCATAAGGGCCAAGATTCTCTGAACTCAAAATTTTGTACGACCCAATATTTAGTCAGTTGGTCGAAAATTACACTAATAGCACTAGCAATCCAGAATAGCGAGTTGTTTTTGAATTTCATTACCAACAATGGAGAGTCAATAGGACAAGCGTTACCCATCTTCTGTGCTTTCTGCTAAAAGTCCCAGACAGCTAACAACTGACCATTCAATAAAACATCAGTCTTCGCAGGATGAACGCCAAGACAGTCACGGCACAAACCACCGCTAATTGTCCGGGTAAGGGATAAATGGAATATTTGAACACTCCATCGATCAGGGTTTGAGCATCCGAGTGCAAGTTAATCGCCAGGTAAATTAGACCGATCGCATGAACGCTGAGTAAACCACAGACACAGCTAAAGGCCAGACTTTCCAGGCGCAGGGCCATTTTAAAGGCCAGCCAACCACAAACCCAGGCCCCCGGAATGAACCCCAGTAAATAGCCAAAAGTCGGCTGCTTGATGTAATCCAGTCCACCCCCTTCAGTAAACACCGGCAGCCACATCAATCCCAGAACTACATAAGCAATTTGAGACAAGGCACCGGCATTTTTACCCCCCAGACATCCCACTAGGAGAACGGCTCCAATTTGATAGGTGACACCCAGGGAATAGATCGGGATACCCCCGTGGATTCCATCCCAGGAAGGACTAGCAATTGAGGCTTCTAAAAAGGTGCCCCCAATGGTCAGCAAGAGGCCAATCAAAGCCCATATCAGTTCAAGTGGAGCAGACACGGTGGTCATTGGTCATTGGTCATTGGTCGTTGGTCGTTGGATGGGGGACTTACAAGAGTAGGTTTTTTACTTCCGGTCCCCGGACCTTGCCAAGGTCCGGGAACCGTCGCTGAAGTTAATCGTAAGGCGAATCACCATAAACGTAAAAAACTTACTCTTGTAAGGAGATGGGGGAGAGGTTCGGTGTCACGACTTTAGTCGTTCCACCCCATCCACCCC
>NZ_JAFLQW010000531.1 GCF_017313335.1 Phormidium pseudopriestleyi FRX01
AACGCCTGAAGGCGTTACTACGAACTTTGGAGAATATATTGAGTTGATGAGTATGAAACCTGTTGAATCTACTATTGCGGCTAAATCTAGTAACTTTTTGGGGCAGAATCCGCATTTGAATGAGTTAAGCGAGTCGTCAGCGTTGCCGGGATTCGATGCTAAACATCCACCGGATCCGAAACTAATTGATACTTGTGTTCATTGTGGCTTTTGTTTGGCGACTTGTCCGAGTTATCGGGTGATTGGTAAGGAAATGGATTCGCCGCGAGGACGGATTTATTTAATGGATGCGATCGCCACTGGGGAAGCGCCTCTGGCAGAGGGGACGGTGGAACATTTCGACACTTGTTTGGGATGTTTAGCTTGTGTCAGCACTTGTCCCTCGGGGGTGCAATATGATAAATTGCTGGCGGCAACTCGTCCTCAAGTTGAGCGGAATTATGAACGGTCCCTGGGCGATCGCGTGATTCGCAGTCTCATTTTTAACCTATTCCCCTATCCCAATCGTCTGCGTCCTTTCTTAGTTCCCCTTTATCTTTACCAAAAGTTAGGAATTCCCAAATTAGTGCGGCAGACGGGATTATTAAAGAAACTCTCCCCGCGATTGGCGGCGATGGAGTCAATTTTACCCAATATTACCGGGGAATTTTTCAAAGGAAACTATCCCGATGTAATTCCCGCACAAGGGGAGAAACGGTATCGAGTGGGGATGTTACTCGGATGTGTACAACGGTTATTTTTTAATCCGGTGAATGAGGCAACGGTGAGGGTTTTAACCGCCAATGGCTGTGAAGTAGTGATTCCGAAAGGACAAGGATGTTGTGCAGCTTTACCGGCACACCAAGGACAAGAAGAACAGGCACAGGCGATCGCCCGTCAGATGATTGATAGTTTTGAAGGAACCGGCGTTGATTTTATCATTATTAATGCGGCAGGATGTGGTCATACCCTAAAAGAATATGGTCACATTCTCCAAGATGACCCGAATTATCGAGAAAAAGCTCAAGCCTTTGCAAATCAGGTAAAAGATGTCCAAGAATTCCTCGCAATGGTGGGATTAACGGCTCAATTGTCTCCCTTAACCGAAGGGAAATTAACCGTAGTGTATCAGGATGCTTGTCATCTGTTACATGGTCAAAAAATTAGTCAGCAACCGCGCCAGATTCTTAAGCAAATTCCGGGGGTTGAACTGAAAGAACCCATTGATGCGGCGTTATGTTGTGGCAGTGCAGGGGTTTATAATATGCTCCAGCCGGAGGTATCGGAAGAGTTGGGTCAGCAAAAAGTGCATAATCTGCTGAATACAGGTGCCGAGTTAATTGCCTCTCCCAATCCCGGTTGTGCGTTGCAAATTCAAAAGCATTTGCAGTTAGAGGGAAAAGATATACCGCTGATGCACCCGATGGAATTATTAGATTTATCAATTCGGGGGGTGCGCCTGAAATAGGGGTGGGGGTGCGTCTGAATGTAGAGGTCCTGATGGTGGGAATGAGTTATAGAGGTTAGAGAACTCATTATGTAGTATCTAAAGCCCCCTTCGACCCCCTTCGACCCTTCGACTGGCTCAGGGCTCAGGACAGGCTTCGACCCGCTCAGGGCTCAGGGCTCAGGGCTCAGGGCTCAGGACAGGCCTCTCCCTTCTTGGGCCGCCGACGAGAAAGGGGTGAGGGCTGTACCGTATGTAGTATTTAAAGCCCCTCTCCCTTCTTGGGCCGCCGACGAGAAAGGGGTGAGGGTTGTACCGGATATTCATGAGAAACGCTATAGATTCCGACGCACCCTTGACAGCTAAAAAACCAGCACACTGATTAATAGTAGACACATTTTGGATGGGGTTGGAAAAATCGGTTTAAGTCAAGTCTTGGATCAGTTTTTCCAACTCGTTTCGCAGTTGGCGGGTATTGGGATTGGCGGGTTCAATTTCCAGGGACTTCTCAAAGGCGAGGAGGGCTTGTTGCAGCAGGGGAATGGCTTCGTTGGGACTGGGTTTTTCTCCAGCAAAGAGGATGAGGGACCCGCCAAAATTCAGCCAGCCACTAGCTTCGGTTCTGTCTCCCCAGTTGCCATCGCCGGTGAGTGCGCGGCGACAGGATTCTACGGCGTCTTGATAGCGATCGAGTTGCAGGAGGGCGACGCAGCGGTTAGTTAACCCGAGGGAATAGTCAGGTTTGAGGGTAACAGCCCGATCGCAGGCGGCGATCGCCGAGGTAAAGCGCTGTTGCTCAACCAAATTGCTACATTCGTTTCCCCAGGCGTTATAGGTGTTTTCTGGGGCTTGGGCAATTTCAGTCGTGGCATTCACCGCCCACTCGGAGTTAAGTTCCGAATCAGCGGCAGTGGCTGCTAAGACTGGCATTTCCAGGCACAGACAGGCTGCTGCCGTAAGGAGTCCAGATCCAAGGAGATTGGGTTTCATTATTACGATTTGTGAACGGAGGAGTGTACTTTGACTATGAAAGCACATTTGTTACCTAAAATGTCAAGTTTAATGATAAAATTATATCCCCTTTTTCTCTGACTAGAGAAAGTTATAGACTGGGGTGAGGATCACTTATATAGCGCGTCTAACGCCCAGTAAACAGAGGTGGAGCACAGTGGCGATCGCAGTTTCAAGGGACTGGGTTAGGAATGAGCGAGATTCAGGTAGGACTCCTTCAAGCACTCACTTTGAGCCATCCGCGACGGACGGCATAGAATAAACGATGGACTAGCAAAGCATCCTCCCGACTCAGGGCGTTATTAAGTAACGCAACCTGAAGGTTATGCTGTTCGATCGCGGTTAGTTTCCCGGAAAACCAGGCTTGTGCGAACAAGTCAGTGAGGTTTTCTTCTGGATTCAGAGTGGGTGCTGGCATAAGTTCCGATTCAACTCTACTGTGGTTCTAGTTTGCAGCATCCGGTGTAGGTAAGCGGTGACTTGAGTATTATCCACACCTTGGATTTATCACATGTAGTTGTGATTCAAATCGCAGCACATTGCGATTTCCTAGAGCACCAGTGTCAACACCTAGCGGGTGTTAAAACCTAGCCCTGTCAAGGTTGTTGCATCCAGATAACCCCTAAAGGGGTTGCCCTGTCAAGGTGGTAAATTTAATGACGAAAAATCGTTGTTTCATGTAGGGGCGCAATGCGCAGGCCCAAAGAGGGCCTGCGCATTGCGCCCCTACAAATACACTTTGACAGGGCTACCCCTTTAGGGTTTGCTGACCCTCTCACCCTTGCTCACTCCGGCAGCATTTCCAAACAGAGTTGGCGGAAATTATCCCCGCGTTGCTCAAAGTTTTGATATTGATCAAAACTGGCACAAGCTGGAGACAAGAGGACCACCTGCGCCTCCAGTTCTTCCGCTAATTCGGCCCCCCGAATCACCGCCTGTTCCATGCCATAGACGATTTCATAGCGGGGATTCCCCACTTGTTCTAAGCGTTTGGCAAAGGCATCTGCCGCATCGCCAATCAATAGCACTTGTGCGACTTTCGCTTCAATGGTTTGCAACCAACCTGTATCATCCCCTTCTTTCTCTTCACCCCCGGCAATTAAAATCACTGGCGTAGCGACAGAGGCTAATCCCACTTGTGCGGCATCGTAGTTTGTGGCTTTACTATCATTAATAAAGTCAATTCCGTGCCAAGTGCGAATTAGTTCCAAACGGTGAGCCACCCCGGGGAAGTTGGCAACGGCAGAGGCGATCGCCTCTTTATCAATTCCCGCCAATCGTGCCACGCCCACCGCCATTAACAGATTTGTGAGGTTATGTTCCCCAGGCATTTTCAAGGCATCAACGGGCACGATCGCCTCGCCCATTGCCACCGCCCAACCGTCTTCAATATAGACGCCTTTATCGGGATTTCCTAATAACTCACTTTTACCATTGATGCTCGTCCAGCAGGCATTCGGCCAGCGATCGCTTAAACTTTTTCTCAAGTAAGGGTCATCCCCATTTAAAACTTTTTGCTGCGATCGCTCCAACAGAGACGCCTTAATATTAAAATAATTTTCCAGAGTACCATGACGACTGAGATGATCCGGGGTAAAGGTCGTCCACACCCCAATTTGTGGCGCAACCGTTTCTGATGCCTCGACTTGATAGCTACTAATTTCCGCAATCACCCAATCGGGATACTGGGGGGTTGCCTGGTCCTCGCTAAACCCTTTTAAAGCTAACTCCGTCGCTGCATATCCGATATTCCCACAAGCCGGTGCATTGAATCCAGCAGCTTGAAAAATTGCAGCAATTAAAGCCGTAGTCGTCGTTTTCCCATTGGTTCCCGTAATTCCCACCCAGGGACAAGCGTTGAGATTGCGCCACGCTAATTCCATTTCTCCCAGGGTGGTAACTCCCATCTGTCGCGCCGTTACCAAGGCGGGAAGATCCCAGGGAACCCCCGGACTGACGACTACCCAATCCAAAGACTCCTGCGGTTCAAAGGACTGATTGAGGTGTACGTCAATGCCATCTGCCGCCAACAGTTGTTGTTGTTCTCGCAAGGAGTTATTGTCGGAGTGATCGCTCAAGGTGACATCCCATCCTTGCTTTTTTAATAACCGCGCGGAGGCCCCCCCTGAGCGTCCCAGTCCAATGATATGAGCCTTTGGCATACTTTTATGGATCGCATTTTTTCAAAGTCTAACCTTAATCTTACCGTTTGTTGCTCCGTCTCATAGGGGTTTTCTCTGGAAAAAGCAATTGTAGGGTGGGCATTGCCCACCCTACAAGGCTCCATAGAGGCGCGATCGCGGATCATAGTGTGTGACGGGGTGGCAGGCAGATCAAGAGGACCCCACCCTAACCCTCCCCTTGCCAAGGTCCGGGGACTGGAAGTGGAGTTAATAGAACGGTCCTCAACTATTGGGGCTTGACAATCGGGCCGAAATCCGCCAAAACCCGAGCGTGATTTCGCAGTAACCCGATGGAGTTGAGGCGATTGCGCCGAATTTCTGGGTCCGGATCCATAACGAGTACGCTGTCTTCCCCATCAAAAAACTGGCTGACGATCGGGGTAATTTCTGCTAAGGCATCGACCAACTGCTGATAGTTGCGCTGCGATCGCGCCGCTTGGGTGGTCGGCATTAACCCAATCAAGGCATCATAAAACCCTTGTTCCGAGGATTTTTGGAACAATTCCGGTTTGAGCACTTGAGTCGGATCTAGCACTGATGTCTCTAAATTACCCTGTTTCGCCAATCTTGCAGACCGATTCACGGTTTCATAAATGGTATCTAAGCTGCCATTATTGCGGATGGATTGTAGGAATAAAGCGCGATCGCGAACATCCAAGACATCCTCTAAGGCGCGTTGGCTATATTCCAGGTCCTCTTCCCCTAGAACCGCATTCACCAAGTCATAATCAATCCCCCGTTCCTCTTGCAACAGCGTCCGAATTCGTTGTAAGAAAAACTCCTGTAATTGCCCGAGTAATTCCGGGGAGGTTTTCGGATGCTTTGCTGTAAATTCAGCCGCAATCTTCCCGAGTAATTCCCCTAAATTCAAAGATAAATTCGCCGTCCAAGTTAGATTAATCACCGCATTGGCGGCCCGTCGCAAGGCAAAAGGGTCTGATGAACCCGTCGGAATCATCCCCAAACCAAAAATACTGACTAAGGTATCTAATTTATCGGCTAATCCGACTACTTGACCCACCAAAGTTTCTGGCAATTTATCTCCGGCATTCCGGGGTAAATAATGTTCGTAAATGGCGGTAGCAACGGCTTCTGATTCCCCACAGGCCCGGGCATATTTTTCGCCCATGACTCCTTGGAGTTCAGGGAATTCATAGACCATTTGCGTGACCAAATCGGCTTTGCAGAGTAAGGTGGCCCGGGCAATTTCCTCTTTTTGTGAGTCCTGAATTTGCAATTGTTCCGTAATCAAAGCGGCGACCTGGATGAGGCGATCGACTTTCTGGCGCATTGAGCCTAAATCTTCCTGGAATGTGACTTCTGCTAATTTAGGCAGGTAGGCTTCTAGGGGTTTGGCCCGGTCGGTTTCATAGAAAAATTGACCATCGGCTAATCGGGCGCGAATCACTCGTTCGTTTCCGAGGGCAATTAGGTCGGATTTGGCGGGGTCACCGTTAGAAATGGTGATAAAATATGGGAGAAGTTCGGGGGATTTGCCGGATATTTTGGCGGATTTTAAGACTGGAAAATACCGTTGATGGCTGACCATGACCGTGGTAATCACTTCGGCGGGTAAAATTAGGAATTTTTCATCAAATTTACCTAAAACAGCGGTCGGCCATTCGACTAAGTTGGTGACTTCTTGGAGTAAATCCGGGGAAATATCGGCGGTTCCTCCTACTTTTTCGGCGGCGGCTTTTACTTGGTCTTGAATAATAGCTTGACGGCGGTCGGGGTCTACGGAAACAAAGGCATTTTCTAGGGATTTGACGTAATCTGAGGCGGTGGCAATTTCCACAGGTTGGGGATGTAAGACGCGATGACCAGAGGAGAGGCGATCGCTGATGAGACTTTCGGACCCATTGTCCAGTTGAAGGGGTAAAATATCACGGTCAAACAAGGCCACTAACCAGCGTAGGGGGCGAGAAAACTTCATTTCGCCATTACCCCAGCGCATTAACCGTTTGCCTTCGAGTTTGCTAATCCACTGCGGGACCAGTTCCTGGAGAATGTCGGTGGTGGGACGTCCGGTGATGGTTTTACGCAGGAAGACAAAATCCCCTTTATCCGTGGGGCGAATTTCTAAGGCACCGAGTTCGACTCCTTGTTTTTTGGCAAATCCTTCGGCAGCTTTGGTGGGTTTGCCGTCTTTATAGGCGGCGGAGGCGGGAGGGCCTTTAATTTCTTCTTCGCGATCGCCTTGAAGAACCGGCAACCCTTCTATCACCACGGCCAACCGGCGAGGTGTACCATATACATGAACTGCGTCATTTGTCAAGAAATGTTCAGCTAGGGAGTCGGGAATACGCGATCGCCACTGGGTAATTGCGCTATCGAGAAACCCTGCGGGTAATTCTTCTGTACCGACTTCTAATAGAAAGGTAGCCATATCCGATCGTACTCTAAAGGACTAGAGGTCACTTGTGCCTTCTAACTGAAGCCAACAGCCAACCCCATTGAACAACTCTTTCCAGAATACGCCAAGAAAGCCCCGGGATTCTACCCACCCCGGACACTCTAGGCCGGATCCAGATGAAAAGGTGTTCGGGGTGAAACTGGGG
>NZ_JAFLQW010000041.1 GCF_017313335.1 Phormidium pseudopriestleyi FRX01
GACCAATGACACTAGAAAAGGAGGATTTTTGGCGTGGAGTGGACAGTTAAGGCAATTCGTGGAGCAATTACGGCCTCGGACAATACGATTGAGGCGATTCGAGAGGCGGTGAGTGAACTGCTTGACGAATTAGAAGCCCGGAATAAGCTGGATCCGGAGTTAATTATTAGTGCGACTTTTTCCGTGACGCGGGATCTGGATGCGATTTTTCCGGCTGCGATCGCCCGTCAACGACCCCACTGGGAAAATGTCCAGTTGTTGGATGTGCAGCATATGTATGTTCAGGGAGATTTAGAGCGATGTATTCGATTTTTGATTCACGTCAACGTTGCGGCAGCTCATACAGAGATTTATCATCCTTATCTGCGTCATGCCCAAAATCTTAGACCGGATTTGAGTTTTACCTCCGTTGGGGAATGGTGAAGGGGACAGGTTAAACCTTAGCGGGGGTCCGAGAGTAGAACTGAAGTCCAGGACCGATCGCCCCTCCAAGGCCCAGATAAGAACCCAGAAAAGCCCCTCCCCCTGGATCCGGTGTGAGGGGCGATTTTTTTTAAACTTTTTCGAGTTTGCGATCGCCACGATGACGGTGATGAAAGCGAATCCCCAGAACAACATCGTACAGGAAACTCCAAAAGTCTTTTCCCTGGAAGATTCCCAGACACAGAGGCGAGCCTTTGGCTTCTAAAAGGGGTCTGGTTTCTCGATAAGCTCGCTGGTAATAGTACCAGGGAATCGAGGGCCATAGATGGTGAATCAGATGGTAATTCTGTCCCAAGATTAGGATATTGAGAATGGGACTGGCATAAATCCGAGCATTTTTCCAGCGATCGCGCTCTTTAAAAGGTCGATGGGGCAGATAATCAAAAAACAATCCCAGGGCCAACCCCACCACTAAAGCCGGAGAAAACCAAAAATTGAGAATGTAGCCAAAACAGTCGTATTGGCAAGCCACATAGACAATAGTTGCTACAAACAAGCGGCTTAAAACCCATTCCAACAGCTCATATTTCCGCCACAGTCGCCGTTTAAAGAAAAAGATCTCGTGGTAAAAAAACCGCGCCGCAATCAGCCATAGGGGACCCCCAGTGGAAACAAAGTGGTCCGGGTCATTCTCCGGGTCATTGACATGGGCATGATGTTGATGATGGACCCGAGTAAACACAGGAAACGCGAATCCCAGCATCAACGCGCTGCCATGACCTAAAATGGCATTCATGAGGCGATCGCGATGGGCCACATTATGGGAAGCATCATGAATCACCGTCCCCGCCAAATGCAGGGCGAGAACATTCGTACAAAAGCAACACCATGCGGGCCAGTCTAACCGCCAGTATCCCAAGGTCGAGATCCCGATCAAGGCGAGTGCGCCAAAAAACATCAGCAGGGTCGGATTGAAGTCGCCGGGAGGCCCCAGTAACTCTTTCGGAACAGTTCGGGGCGGCATCGCCTCTGGCATTGTCGTCGTAACTCCTTTCAACAGATCCTCAAAAAATGTATGATCAGCATTCTTAAATATAAAGTTTTGTGAATCCATCAGTCTAATCCTGGGGATTTCTATAAATATTATTTATAGATACGAGACTCAATGGTCAATTAGCTGCAACTGTCTTTGAGGGTACAACCAAAAAGGCAGTCGATCTACGGACTGCTTTCATCTCTACCACTTTTTCGAGGATTATAGATAGGAGTCTTTAGCAGCTAATCTTTTGATGAAACACGACCCTCATCAGCTAGGAACATACTTCTACCCCCCCTTGGACGTTCATGCAATTGCGAAACTTTCTGCGTCGAACCAAAATAGTCGCCACCATAGGCCCGGCTACGAGTCAGCCGGAAATCCTCCGAGAACTCATTGAAGCGGGTGCAACCACCCTGCGACTCAATTTCTCCCACGGGACCCACGAAAATCATCAGCGAAGCATTCGCCTGATCCGACAGATCTCGTTTGAGCTCAATCAGCCCGTCGGAATTTTACAAGACCTCCAGGGACCTAAAATTCGCCTGGGCCAATTTGAGTCAGGGTCAATTTACCTGCAAAAAGGTGACCCGTTTATTTTGACCAGCCGATTCCTGTCCTGTAACCAAGAAATTGCCTGTGTCACCTATCCAGCCCTCGCCGATGAAGTTCCTGAAGGGGCCACGATCCTCATCGATGATGGTCGCGTCGAAATGCGCGTGGAGAAAGTGGACCGGGTGACCCGAGAACTCCACTGTCGCACCGTGGTCGATGGGACCCTCTCCAACAACAAGGGGGTGAACTTCCCTGGGGTGTACCTGTCTATCAAGGCCCTCACGGACAAAGACCGGGAAGATTTACTCTTTGGTCTGGATCAAGGGGTGGATTGGGTGGCCCTGAGTTTTGTCCGCAATCCCCAGGACATTCTCGAAATCAAAGAACTGATCTCCGCCAGTGGCAAGAACGTTCCAGTGATTGCCAAAATTGAAAAGCATGAAGCGGTGGAACAAATGGAAGCCATCCTGCCCTTATGCGATGGGATTATGGTGGCGCGGGGGGACCTGGGCGTAGAAATTCCCGCTGAGGAAGTCCCGATTGTCCAAAAACGCCTGATTGCCACCTGCAACCGTTTGGGCATTCCGGTGATTACGGCGACCCAAATGTTGGACAGTATGATGCATAGCCCCCGGGCCACTCGTGCGGAGATTTCTGACGTAGCCAATGCTATCCTCGATGGTACTGATGCGGTGATGCTCTCCAATGAAACTGCAGTGGGGAAATATCCGATTGAGGCGGTGGCAACGATGGCCCGGATTGCCTGTCGCATCGAACATGATCAGACGATTGGTCAGGGTTCTACTTACGATCGCAGTCGTTCGATTCCCAATGCCATTAGTCAAGCGGTGGTCAAAATTGCCCAACAACTGGATGCCGGGGCGATTATGACTCTGACCAAATCTGGGGCTACTGCCCGAAATGTCTCTAAGTTTCGGCCCCAAACCCCGATTCTGGCGGTGACCCCTCATGTGGATGTGGCCCGACAGTTGCAATTGGTTTGGGGGGTTAAACCCTTGTTAGTTTTAGATTTACCCTCCACGGGACAAACCTTCCAAGCGGCGATTAATGTGGCCCTGGAAAAAGACCTGCTGCAAGAGGGGGATTTGGTGGTGATGACTGCTGGTACTCTGCAAGGGGTTTCCGGTTCGACGGACCTGGTTAAGGTGGAAGTGGTGACGGCGGTACTCGGTAAGGGGATCGGTCTGGGTCAAGGTTCGGTGAGTGGTCGGGCGCGAGTAGCTCAGACGGCCCTAGATGTGGGCAATTTTGGTCCTGGGGAAATTTTGGTGGCCCCGCGTACCAATGCGGATTATATTGATGCGATTCGCAAAGCGTCGGGAATTGTCACCGAGGATGATAGTTTGACTTCTCATGCCGCAGTGATTGGATTGCGATTAGGCGTTCCGGTGATTGTTGGGGTCAAGAATGCCACGAAGTTGATTCGCGAAGGGGCAATTCTAACGATGGATATGCAACGCGGGTTGGTTTACTCTGGTGCGATTTCCCAAACCGATGCCGTGTTGACGACTTGATTTCCGGGGTCTAGGGACGGGTGGGAGTCTCCAGGAACAAGGGTGAACAGTCGGCTGATCGGATGTCTCATTTCTGGCCCAGTTTAAGTTGGCCGATCTTGATTTGTGCCGCTTAAGAAGGCCCGATCGCCCAGATTATTTCTGGATTGAAGATGCGCTTGGGATTGGGGGAACGGAGACGATCGCCCGGTTATCATCACAGACAAACTCATAACCGGAAATATGTGCGATCGCCGGACCACCCACTGCGCCACGTCATCGGATTGTTTGAGATTTACAACCCACTGAACTAGCGGCGATTGATGACGATAACTGAGGGTGATTTTTTCAATAAAAAATTAAAAAAGTTGGACCTATCACAAGTAATTGCACGAATTTGAGGTGGCGCGATTCCCATCGCGCTTTTATTTTGGGGTCATGACGGGTAAGTCGATATGGGAGGGATAAATGGCGTTTCTATGCAGGGTTAGGGTAGTGTTTCCTTGGGCCGGATATCGGGCAAAGGTGTCGGCATCATGACCGGCGATCGCCACGCGCAGGCGATGTCCTTTCTGAATTAGCACGGAGGTGGGTAATAAGTCAAATGACAGTTCCATGACTTCCCCCGGTTCTTGGGGTTGTCCATCTTGCCGTTCAAAGGAATGATAGGGTCCAAAAACGGCATAAGGGGGGTTTTCTGGAGAAATCTGCCGATGCAGCGATCGCAATTGTCCTTCGGTCACATATAGCACTTCTCCCTGTTCATCGACATCTTCAAGATATACATAAAAAGCCCCGTCGTTGACGGTAGAACTCACATAGAACGTGATTACAGGATGTCCCGTAATTTCCATCGCTTCTGACAGGGGTGAACTTGTATAGGTCAATAATTTTTGGTCTGACCCAGCCCGATTTTTGTATATCACATCTTGCCCCCCAGCTTTGGTATGCCAACGGTTATCGGTGCCAGTGGTGGCCTCGAAGTTCACGGCATATTCATCGGTCCCCGCTTCCATATCGGGTGCAGCTTGGGTCAAACTGTTATCTTCGCCGAAATACCAGGATTGGGAGACAATCCCTTGAGGCGGCCAAACTGGGGTAGTCTTCCATTGGTCCTCTACCATTGTGTAATAGCGGATTTCCCGGGTAATCGGAGGGCGATCGCTATCATCTTTCAGATAAGTATCAAAAAACTCTAACAATTCTTCGATTTGTTCATATAAAGGGGGGTCCGGAGATAGATCCTGCGGTTGATAAGGACTGGCATCTTCCGTCCCGCCATGATTCCAGGCCCCGATGACGACTTTCTGGGGATTACGATAAGTGAGAAACCGACTGAGTGCACCATTCGCAGTTCCGGCATCTAACCAACTGGCGATACTAAATATGGGAACTTGGGAACGGGAAATTTCCTCCTGAAAGCGGTAAGGGCTAAAGTCTTGAATGGTTATCCCCGTTGTGCCATAGCGATCATCGCGATAGGTGATAGTTTGGGCAGCTTTATATACATCCAGGTTGGCAGTGCGATCGCGAATGGCTGACGCTTGCAGGGTCCCATCGCGATCGGCATCCACAGGTTTTGCCCCAGTAATCACCACTTTCAGGGCGTCACAAATTGCCCCTTCGAGTTGTTCCATTAAACAGACAAAATCGCGATCGTTGGCATCTAATCGTTGATTATTTTCACTCCAACGCTGGACAAACCATTCATTAAAAATACCGCCAGGAAAAGCCAGTTGCGTGTAAGGGTCAAAGTCATTAAATCGCGGGGCGATCGCCAGGACTGCCGGATGATTTAATCGTCCTAAAAATTCTGTCGAATTCCCAGCATAAGAAGTCCCATAACTCCCGACTTTCCCATTAGACCAAGGTTGGGCAATAATCCAATCGACAATTTCTCCATAATCTTTAATTTCATCCGGGGACCAAGGATAAATTTGGGTCCCGAAGGAGGAACCCGTTCCCCTAGAATCAACTAAAACCAAAGCATAACCGGCATTATTCGCCAGTTGTGCCTCGGGATAGTTGGGGTCAAATTCAGGAAAATAACCCATAATTCCCAGCGATCGCCAGTAGCGATCCATTCGCATCAGGGTGGGGATTTTTTCATCGGGGTTTAATTGTTTTGGCAACCAGATATCAATGGCAATTTTGACGCCATCGCGCATGGTTACATACAAAGCTTGATTGGTGGGGTAACGGGATGAATCCAGGTTTTCTACACCGATTAACCCGGATAAGGGAGAGACTTTTGCCCAGGTTTTTCCTCCGGGTTCCAGTCCGAAAATTAGGCTAAAAATCAGAGAGAGAGTGAAGAGGAGGGGGCGATACCATCTGGGTTTACACTGTCTCCGTTGATCGTTCATAGAGGACTATTTTTATAGACTGCACTGTTTCTATTTTAAACGGGAGTTTTTATTCTGGGGATGCTGAAGTTTTGGGGGGATTCAAGGGGAAATTTGATGCAGGAGGGAGGGAGAAACGGAACGCCTAAGAATGATATCCTTTGGAGGCGATCGCCACCGATGCAGGATGAGATTAATCAAGGCATGATGGGGGATGGACAAGGTATCCCACTTACAATATCCCCCATCATGCCTTTTCTCTCTGAGGCAGAATCAATCGTGAGTCACTGTCCCTAAAAATTTGTCACCTTGTCCCAACTCAGCTATAAACTAAATAAATTCACGTCCTAGATCAGAGGTACAGTTTTAGACCCCAGGGACAAGAAACCGGGTTTTTCTCCAGATTGGTTGCTAAAGCGTAAAAAGTTTGTGAAAAAACCCGGTTATCTTCCCTCTACAGTACCGAAGTCCTAGGAAGTGCTTTCCTCGGGATATCCGCATTGATGCTAAAATTACCTAGAACTTCAAATGTTAAACAATAAAAAGCAAATATTCGGCTGGGTGATGTATGACTGGGCGAATTCTGCCTACGTTACGACGGTATTAGTTGCTTTGTTGCCGCCTTACTTTGCCGCAGTCGTTGTTCCTCCAGAAGGCGTGAATATAGGCGGGGCCTATTTCACTGCTGAGTCAATTTGGGCGTTGATGATTAGTTTTTCGGCCTCTGTTGTGTTTATTTTTGCCCCGGTTTTAGGAGCAATTTCTGATTTTTCTGCGTCAAAAAAGCGATTTTTGATGTTGTTTTGCTATGGAGGAAGTTTAGCGACAGTTGCCCTAGTTTTTTCGAGTTCCGGGGATATCTTGCAGACAATGATATTGTTTGTTATCGCTCAAATTTGTTTCGTGGGTTCTAATATTTTCTACGATGCTTTTCTGCCGCAAATTGCTTCAGACGACCAGATAGATTGGGTCTCAGGAAAAGGGTTTGCTTACGGCTATGTGGGAGGGGGACTGCAACTGGCAATCTCTTTAGGATTAGTCATGGGGCATAATGCCATTGGCATTTCCCAGGAACTTGCCGTCAGACTGGCGATCGCAATGGCGGGTTTATGGTGGGGTGGATTTGCCATTATTACCTTTTTAAATGTGCAAGAAGAACCCCCAGTAGAATCCTTACCTGCTACTTATCAACATTTGCCCAAATGGAGGGCTTATACCGAAGTTGGTATCATCAGAATTCTCGTCACCCTCCGCAAGGTCAAGCAGTTTAAACACCTGTTATTATTTCTAATTGCCTACTTGCTCTATAATAATGGCATTCAAACGGTTATGGCGATGGCAACCATCTACGGACAACAAGAAATTGGCCTGGGAACCACAACCTTGATGGTGACGTTATTATTCATCCAATTTGTTAGTATTTTTGGGGCATTAGGCTTTAGCAAATTGGCCGAACGAGTAACGGCTAAAAAAGCATTGATGCTGAGTTTAGTAGGCTGGTGTCTGGTGATTGTTTACGCCTACTTTTTGACCAATGCCACGGAATATTTTATCCTAGGAGGAATTGTCGGCATCGTGCAGGGGGGGTCTCAAGCCCTCAGTCGCTCATTTTATGGGGGAATGGTTCCCATTCATGCATCAGCAGAATTTTATGGATTTTATTCAGTCTTTAGCAAAGGTTCGGCAATTTTAGGACCGTTAACTTTTGCGGCAATTGGGTTTATAACCGGCAGCAATCGCCTCGCTATTTTAGGGGTGATTGTGTTTTTCATCTCCGGACTCATTTTGTTAGGTTGTGTGAATGTAGACCGGGCAAAAGATGCTAGAAATTCGGTGGAATTTAGGCAACATTAGAATGCTTTAAGCCGCACCCTGAAGGGTGGGGCGTTTGCGGACAAAGCCCTGTCAAGGTGGTAAATTTAATGACGCTCAATCGTTGTTTCATGTAGGGGTTTGGTCTCCAACCCCTCTGATCTGATGTAGGGGTTTGGTCTCCAAACCCTCTTGAGGCTACTTTCTTTATAACTACTGCAAGACTGGCTATATAGCAGTTTTCAATCCTAGAAATGCTATACTCAAACGGTCAAACCCTCTGGTCCCGTATAAATCAAAATCGGGATGCGGTGTTGCCGCATCCCGATTCCGAGAAAATTACAATAAATGTGAGGTGACTACCCCAGGGCCAACTACGGAGTAGCAACTAAGTAAGGAGAGGGAATTGCTTCTGCCTTGCCAGAATTCACCAACGCTTGATAGACAAAGGCGGCGACTTCTGCACGGGTTGCTTCCCGATTCGGATTGAACTGACCGATTTGGGGATAGTTGACCACCAGTTGATTTTCCGTCGCCCCCGCTACTGCTGTCAAGGCATAGTCGGGAATTTGTGCGGCATCATTGTAGCGTGAGAGGGCAGCAGTATCATTGGTGCGTAATCCCAATCCGCTGACTAAGGCAACGATCGCCTGGACTTTAGGAATTTCCTGATTGGGACGAAATACCCCTTCCGGATACCCTGCCAAGAATCCGCCTCGGTACGCCACAGAGATTGCATCGGCCCCCCAGAAACTGCTCGTCACATCCCGAAACGCCATTCCCTGGCGTTGTGCCGTCGGTGCAAATGCTTTGGCGACGATCGCCGCAAATTGAGCGCGAGTCACGGGTTCATTCGGTTTAAATGTGCCATCGGGGAATCCGGCAATAATCCCTTTTTTAGTCAAAGCGCTGATATACGCTTGCGCCCAATGTCCTTCTACATCCTGAAAGGCGATTTGCACATTCGCGGGAACAAAGTTAATCGAACCGATAATCCGATCGCGATCAATATCATTCCCCACCGCCTGAATCAATTCCGAAGACACACTATATAACGCATGGCGTCCATTATTACGGATGCGGTTCTGTCCCTCACTAGATGCCGTCCCCAAGTCCGGACGCGCCGAAGAAATCACCACAATCCCATCCCGTTCATTACCCTCGATCGCATTCTCCCGTAAGACAGGAGTTGCCGAATTGGAAATCACCATCCCATCAACATTCTGGGAAATCGTATTCCCAATCACGAGAACCGATGAAGTTCCCCCGACTGCCAAACCAAATCCTGTATTCTGAAAAATGTTCCCTCGGACTTCACCGCCTGCTTCCCGGGCGATGGAAATCCCGTTTGCCTCATTTTCAATAAACACGTTATTTTCAATTTTCGGTGAGGCATTGCCGGTGACGAAAATCCCATCCCGACGACTATTTTTGAACGTGCTATTCCGAATCACTGGATTCGTGGATTCGATCCATAAACCCGTTCCACTAGCATTCGGGTTCGTAATCGTTACCCCTTCAATGGTGCTAGTATTGGCGGCATTCACTGTCACATTTTGACTGGCAAAGGTGCGACTCAGATAAGTACCACCGCCAATAATCAGAACCCCTTGTCCTTTGTTGCTGTTATTTCCCCGCAGAGTCACTCCAGATTTCACCGGAAGGGGAAACGACTCCCCAGTATCTTTACTATAAGTTCCAGCAGCTAACTGAATCACCGTGCCTGTTTGAGCTTTTTGCAGTGCATAAGTGATAGTGCGATAAGCTGCTGCTTCACTGGTTCCAGCATTGGTATCCCGTCCCAGTTGCGGGTTGACATAGAGGACATTATTCGTTGCAGCAGCAATCGGGATATGGCCGCTTCTCACTTGGGCGAGGATTGGGAGTACCGTTGCTGCACCTGTACAGAGTAATAAGGCAGCTAAACTGGCGGGAAGAGAGGCGATGGCGCGACGAGATTTAGATTGATTGTTCATAACAGTAGAAGATTTAGAGGTAGAATATTGACGTTTCATCAGGGAGTGTTAATCCGAACGTCGATTTATTTTTCACCCTCTCAATGTACTCACCCTCTCCCCAGTACGGAAAACCGATTGGGTCACTCTTTTAACTGACTCCTATACTGCCAATTGCGCCAATTTCCCCAGAAAGTGCAGACTGTCTGGAGATGCATCCCGGGGAGAATTTATATTTAGACAGAGAATAAAGATAAACTGTAGGACAGTCCACCAAGTGGTATAGCGATCGCCTGTCATCATGCCCTAGAGGTTTCAGGATATTACCCTAACCCTCATCAGCATAAAATCTCCGGACTATGACATTTTAATACCAAATGTGCCTGAAAATATCAGGAGCGATCGCCAGAGTCAGTATAAGTCAGAGTCGCAACAATTTCCCGGAGGCGATCGCGCAAATCGCCGTATGCCACCTCATCCAACACGGGGAATGAGTCTGCCGTGGCGACTGCCTCAGTTAGCTGTATCCATGACTTACATCCGCCATACGCCTGAGTGTAAGCAATTTCTCGCGGTTCGGAGAGACGATAGGTCCGTAATAGCAGCAGGTAAAGGGGTTGGCGCGGTTTCCACTGGAGGCGATCGCGAACAAAGCGATCGTTCCATATCTGATACGGTTGCAACGCCGATTGCACCACAGCCGCAATTTCTTCCGTTTCCACGGCGATCGGCCACAAATCCGTAATCTTAGCCCAACTGCCAATCCGCACCCGTTCTGGATGCCATCCCGACGCCACTGGGGTGACATTCTCAGCATACTCCGACTTGAGCAACTCGGGTTTTTGATGCTCAAACGTCGGATACAGCAACACCTCCGACTCGGGAACCCTGAAGTGACCCCCCACTTCCCGAATCCCACCTTTACGGAGTAACAGGATTGTCTCCCCTCGTTCCAACGCTTCCACTGCGATCGCCCATTCCTTCAAAGCAGCCGTTAATTCCATGCAAACACCCATGTTTAGACGAATCGTTACAATAAGAAAGCCTACTGTAAAAAGTAGTCTTCATTTTAGTTTAAAAGGTCAACATGGAAACGAGAACATTAGGCAAATCTGAGTTAAAAATTACCCCCATCATTATGGGAACCTGGCAAGCTGGCAAAAAGATGTGGGTAGGCATCGAAGATCAGGACATCATCCAAGCCCTCCGCGCCGCTTATCACGCCGGAATTACCACGTTTGATACAGCAGAAGCCTATGGCGATGGATATTCGGAACAAATCGTCGCCTCCGCCCTGTCCGATGTGCGAGAAAATGTCATTTATGCCACCAAAGTTTTCTCAAACCATCTGAAACATGACCAAGTAATCGAAGCCTGCGATCGCTCCTTAAAAAACCTCAAAACCGACTATATCGACCTCTATCAAATTCACTGGCCCTCGGGAACTTGGGGAGGTGAAACGGTCCCCATTGCCGAAACGATGGGAGCAATGGTCAAACTGAAAGAACAAGGCAAAATTCGGGCAGTCGGTGTCTCCAACTTTAACCGTGTCCAAATCGAAGAAGCGGCGCAATATGGACAGATTGATAGTCTGCAACCCCCCTACTCTTTATTCTGGCGAAAAATCGAAACCGACCAGATGCCCTACTGCGTCGAAAACGACATTTCAATTATCTCCTATTCTTCCCTTGCCCAAGGACTTTTAACCGGCAAATTTGGACCGGATCATCAATTTGCAGAAGGTGACCATCGCTCTAAAAATAAACTCTTTTCCGATAAAGAGAATTATGCTCGGGTTCAAGAAGCATTAGACAAACTCCAACCAATTGCAAAACGCCATAATTGTACCTTAGCCCAACTCTCCTTAGCTTGGTTAATTGCCCAACCCCAAACCCGTGCGATTGTAGGCGCAAGAAACGAGCAACAAGCTACAGATAATGCTAAAGCCGCCGATGTGAAGTTGTCCCCAGAAGAGGCCAAAGAAATTGATGCGATCGGGCGAATTGTTACCGACCAACTTGATGACAATCAAGTGATGTGGAACTTCTAAAACTCCCGGTTTAAAAAGCCCCCCTGACCCTGGCGATCGGGTTAGGGGCTTACCAGGATGTCTTGGTTAGTCAAAGTGCTGTATTTTTTATAATCTCAGGGATTTGCAATATTTAAACACAGTGAAAATGATTTTTTTCAAACCCTCAAAATTAACATAAATTAATATAATATCGGGTTCAAATATGATTTAATATAAATAGAAACATTTCCACAATCAAACATGGGAAAAGCAGACATTAGTAGCAAGAGACTAATCGCCCTCGCCCCGGATGGATGGGTGAAATGGGTCACCAAAACACCCGACATGGTAGCCCAAAACCTTCTCGATTCCGAATTCCAATGGATTAGTCGAGATACCGACACCCTGATCAAAGCCTATAGCCCGACAACCGGAGAAATTCTCGCCCTCAACGAATTCCAATTTCATCCCGATCCGCGAATGCCGCGAAGGATTCGCGCCTATGCCGGACTCGCGGAAGAAAAATATAACATCCGCGTCTATCCAGTCCTGATCAATATTTTTCCCCCCGAAGGAAACACCCCCATTTTGGACCACTATGAATCCGAAGTCCTAGGACTGAAGGCAAGACAAGACTATCGGGTAATTAACCTCTGGGAAACTGATGTAGAACTCGCCTTTGAGCCCAATCTCAAGGGATTATTACCCTTAGCACCCGTCATGAAAGACGGCGCAAGCGAAACCATATTACGCCGTGCCTCCCTCCGTCTACAAGATGAAGAACGGGGAGAAGATTTACAACGATTGTTGGGAATTTTTGCTACATTTGTATTAGGAACCAATCTGGTGGAGCAAGTTATGGACTTAGAAAGACAAGCATTACTGGAATCTCCCTGGGGTCAA
>NZ_JAFLQW010000259.1 GCF_017313335.1 Phormidium pseudopriestleyi FRX01
GACATGGAACTGTAAGTTTAATAGCCAATTGGGATATTGCTACAGGACAAGTTTGTGAAGACTCAATTGGCCCGAGGCGTACCGAGATGGATTTTGCCACCCATATCGCTCAGACAATTGACACGGATCCAGAAGCTGGGTAGATTTTTATTGTTGACCAACTCAATACCCATAAAAGTGAATCTTTAGTTCGTTTAATAGCCTCTCGTTGTCAGATAGATACCGAGTTAGGTGTTAAAGGGAAAAAAGGAATTTTGGCATCCATGAAAACTCGTAAAACTTTTTTGAGCGACCCAACCCACCGAATTCGTTTTGTTTATTTGCCCAAACACACATCGTGGTTGAACCAGATTGAGTGTTGGTTCAGTATATTGACCCGTCGCCTTTTAAAACGAGGGTAGTTCACTTCCATTGATGACCTATCTGAGCAAATTCTTAAGTTTATTGATTACTTCAACCGCACGAGCGCCAAACCATTCTTATGTAAATTTCAAGGGTTCAAGGAGTCTGAATAGACTGGCTATTTATTTTTGCCTCTCTGCACTAGGTTTAAGCTGCATAAAGATTGTTCTCCATGAATCGATTAATCAAACCATTACCGCCTTGGAGTTGTTTAATCCCTTGTAGTATTGCAATCTACTTCCGCGATCGGCAGTTACGAACTGAAATCTGACAACTGAAGTCCGCATAATGGTTTTGCTCTGTTGAGCCGGACCTTTTCTGGGGTAATGTTAGCTTTGACAATGTTAGAGGTCGGTACTATCTTAAAAACACTGGATTAACCCAATAAGCCTGTTTAATCTTTAAGTTTTAGTAGCTCCAGACTAGCTACGCATCTGTAGGTAAGAACTTGAACACTTGCCTCTAACGTAGTGAATCAACACACCTGAGTCTGGTAAACATTAGGCTTTAAAAGCCCACACTGTACTGTAATCAGTCAGTGTTGGGTAGTTCACCCTCTCTATACAATGGGTTCCAACCCTTGTTTGAAAAAGTTTACTCCCAATCAGGCAACTTTTCTAATCTTATTGTAAGCTGCCCTCCTCACTGATTGCAAGTTAATCCACAGCAGAATTGGATATTATTGCTTAAAAACGTTTTATTTGAGAGATATTTAAATTAACATAATCCAGACCAATGTCTGTGATTTTAATCACAAAAGATGACTTTTTATTCCAGCATTATGTCGATTTATTGTCACTGGCATCAACCCCTGTAAAATTTAGTGAATCGTACCGGACCGATTCTGCTAAAGATAATTCCTGCTATTGATTCACCTAGGGAAAGAAAATGACCGCCTTACGATCGCCCAATAACGGGTATTACCTAATTGAATGGAACTCATGGAATCCCAGCGATCGCCTAGAACGCCTGTATCGGATTCCAGGCAAAGGAAAAGAAACCCGGTTTCTGTCCCAGACTTGCTACTAATTGCTACAGATTTTGTGAAGAAACCGGGTTTCTAAGCAATACTGGGGGGAAGGACCCGGAGGCGATCGCCTATTTCATTGGGAGTTCAATAATAAATTCTGCTCCCTGGACTGGCGCACTTACACAGCGTAATTTTCCCCCATGATTGTCGGCGATAATTTGATGACTAATATATAATCCTAGGCCGGTGCCGGTACCGACGGGTTTGGTAGTATATAAGTATTCAAAGACTCGGGCCATCACTTCCTCACTCATCCCCGGACCGTTATCGGCAATGGAAATCGCCACGCGATCGCCCTCAATCGGGTAAGTGCGAATGGTAATGATATTCGGTTGGTTCTTCATCATTTCTGCCCAATCCCGTCCGACACTGGCCTCATCTAGGGCATCAATGGCATTAGCAATTAAATTCATAAACACCTGATTCAGTTGTCCCGGATAGCAAATCACGGGAGGAAATTCTGCATAGTCTTTTTTAACTTCAATAGCAGGTCTGACTTCACTAGATTTTAATCGATGTTTTAAAATCAACAGTGTGCTATCGATGCCATCATGAATATTAAACGGAATTTTTGTGGTTATATCAGACCGGGAAAAGGTGCGTAATGAATTACTCAAATAACAGATTCGATCGCTGCCTTCTTTCATGGAGGCAATCACTTCGGGAACGTCATTCACAATGTAGTCTAAGTCAATTTCGTGAATTTTTTCAGCAATATCTTCTCCCGGTTCGGGAAACTTCCTCTGATAAGACTGGATCAGTTCGATGAGTCCATTCATATAATCTTCGGCAATTTCAATATTACTGGCAATAAAACCCACCGGATTATTAATTTCATGGGCCACCCCCGCCACTAATTGACCCAAGGCGGTCATCTTTTCATTTTGGATCATTTGGGTTTGAGCATCCAATAGCTTTTTTCGGTCTTCACGGAGTTTTTGGACTTGACTTAAGGCTCTATTTATGGTAGTTTCTAAATCTTCAAAATCGATGGGTTTAGTTAGAAAGTCAAAAGCCCCCCGATTCATGGCGGTTCTAATATTTTTCATATCGCTGTAGGCGGACACGACTACGGTTTCGATGCTGGAATCGAGTTCGCGGATTTTTTCGAGTAAGGTTAGCCCATTCATTTGGGGCATATTAATATCAGTAATTGTCACCTTAATTTCTGTGTCAGACTGTAAGACTTCCAGGGCTTCTACTCCGTTGCCAGCAAATACAAATTCATATTGTTCTGAGCGAATCTGCTTACGAAATTGCCTTCTAATTAATTTTTCAAAGGAAGGTTCATCATCTACAAATAAAATTTTGGGTGGCATAGCTTACTCCGATTAAAGGGATTAGAGGGTGAATTGAAGCGGTTAGTTAGACGGGTTAGTTTGGGGTAAGATGATCATAAATTCGGTATAATCTCCGGGGTGGCTATTGACCTCTAGCTGTCCGCCATGCTGTCCAACGATGGTTTCATAGGTTAGAGATAAACCTAAACCCGTGCCTTCTCCCGTGGGTTTAGTGGTAAAAAAGGGATTAAAGATTTTATCCAGGATATCCTCGGGAATCCCAGGACCATTATCTCGGATCCGGATTTCTACTCCGGGGTCCCTCGCTGGTTCGGTGGGCCGATCGCTGCTTGTACGGGTTTTTACTGTGAGGGTAGGACGATATCCATCGGGATCAGCTTGGTATTTCTCATACAGGGCGTAACAGGCGTTATTGACGAGATTGAGAAAGGCACGGCTCATATCCTGGGGTACAATATAGATCTCACTGATTGCTTCATCATAATCGGTTTCGATCGCAATCGAAAAATTCGGGTCTTTATTCTGGTAACTGTGGTAGGCTAACTCGATGGCCTCACTTAAGAGCGAATGAAGATTGACCCGCGATCGCTGACCTCGTTCGACCTGAGATAGCAGCAGCATTCCCTCAACAATTTTTTCTATTCTTTCTCCATGCTGTTTGATATCCACAACGCTATCTTTTAGATCCGTAAGGGTTTCATTCAGGTATTCTACATCTAAATCTTCTAAATTCTCCCGAGGATTATCCAGTTCTTCTATCAGTTCTTCAGTTAAATCCACGGAAATCGAAGCAAAGTTATTGACGAAATTGAGGGGATTTCTAATTTCATGAGCAATGCCTGCGGCCAAGGACCCCAAAGAAGCCAATTTTTCCTGAGCAATCATTTGTTTTTGAGCCGCTTTTAACTGCTTCAGGGTGAGTTTAAGCTGTTGATTTTTATCTCGTAACTCCACCGTCCGCTGTTCAACTTTCACCTCTAAGGTGCGCGAATACTCTTCAATTTGTTTATAGGACAATTGGAGGTTTTCTAACAGCGTATAACCAATCGTGGCGATCGCTGACCCGATTAACGCTAACAACGGCGGAACCAGGGGAATCCACCAACTGAGCCTAAACGCACTATAAACACTGACAATTAACACCAAGCTGGCGAGGGAAATCATCACCCCAGTCCGGGGAAAAGAGATATAGGGTAACCCTTTAATATCTCGCCACTGACAGGTAAATCCAGCCCCAACGACCCCCCACAGAAAAATCCACAGCCATTCTACCCCCTCGGAAGCTGTGTGAATGGTCGATTCACCGTCTAAGGCTGCTGCAATCAGATGACTGGTAAGATTGGCATGAATTTCTATCCCCGCCATCGCTTCAGGAATGCCCGATAAGGTATTACTATAAGGCGTTAAGGAAAAATCTTTCAGACTAATGGCCGTTGAACCAATTAAAACGATGCGATCGCGCATTAAATCCGGGGGGATTCGATTCTCTAAAACATCCATCAAAGAGATGGTATCAAAACTCCCCTGGGGACCGCGATAATTTAACAAAATTTGATAGCCCTCATCTGAGGCGCGGACGTAACCGCCATCATAAGCGTTAAAGGGGAAAAATACCACTTTTCCTAATTCAATGCGAATCTCGTCTTTCATCTGGGGAGCAATCCCTTCTCCCTCCAAATAAATCATGGCTAACTTAAATGGCAAGCTAAAAACGAGTTTTCCCTCTTCATCGCTCAAATATAAAAACGAACGACGAATTTTATTATCCATATCCCAGGGAAAATCATTCGCGCTCACCTGATCTAGGCTGTCAAGAATGGGGGAAGGTGCAATCTCGGCTTGCTGTTGATTCCCCACCACTTTGCGAATTCCAATCAAATTCGGAGTCGTCTCAAACACCGCTTTTAATTGTTCAGACCCTGGTTCTACGGGCAAATCCCGATAGATGTCTAAGCCGATCGCTTTTGGTTCCTGGGCCTTGATTTTCTCTAGTAATTCCGCCAGGACATTATCCGGGATCGGCCAGGTTCCCAAAGTAGTCAAATCATTTTCATTAATTCCAATAATCAAAATCCGGGGGTCCGGGGGCTGCATAGGCCGAAGTTGAAATAATAAATCCAGGGTTGATAATTCCAGTGCCTGTAATAACCCACTCATTCGCAGCAAAATAGCCAATCCTGCTACCGTCGGTGCCAGGATTGATACTTTGCGCCATTCCCAAATTTTTAGCTTAACCTTGGCCCACATAGAATTAAGAATTAAGAATTAAAAATTAAGAATTAAGACAGCCGAGAAGTTCAATTCTCAATTCCTAATTCTTAATTACTACCAGGGACTGCCAATCATTGTAAAGCCCGCCCAATAATAGGGGTGTCTTAACTCTCGATTCCCGAGGCGTGAAAGCGATGGTGGGAGTTCTACGTTTCCGAACGACCCGACTAAGGCCCCATTTTCCAGATGCACGGTCCCGCCAATCATGGCGATTTGCGCTCTCCTCAATGCCTCTGCCTTAATGGGGGCCGATCGCAAGTTTTGGTAAAACTCGCTCATCAGTCCCAAGGTCCCCGCATCATTGGCGTACCACAGACTCGCTACGGCTGATTTAACCCCAGCTTGCACGGCTAATCCAGCAAAGCCAAATTCAGCCTCTAAATCTCCAATGGCCGTGCGACAGGCCGACAACACTAACAATTCTACTGGCGGATCGTTCCATTTTAACTGCTGCATCCGGTCCAGGTATAATTTTTCCCCCCATAATTGGAGGTAGGAGTTATCTCGCGCTCCCGAGTTAAATTGCCCGTGGGTCGCTAGGTGAATGATCCCGAACGGTTCTTGTTGGCGCAGTTCTTGCAATTTATCCAAAGTGACGGCTTCGTTCAGGTAGGCTTCACCGGGCCATAATTGGTTAACAATGGTGTTAATTTCCACCGGCACTGCGGGTAACGGATATTGATCAGAAAATTCTGACAATCCCATCGCTAACACTTCGCTATTTTTCCAGTTGCTATAACGAGCATCGGTTAAATGCAGGCTGGGAATTAAGGTGAGGCTGTATTTTTCCACTAAAAACTGCTCCCCATCATGTAAGGCGGCAATGGGCAGCATCCGCAATCCCGCATCCATACTAAAAATGATCGTCTCAATTCCTAACTGTTTGAGGTCGGGTTCTAAGGGGGCAATGATCCATTGATAGAGTTGCTGGGC
>NZ_JAFLQW010000369.1 GCF_017313335.1 Phormidium pseudopriestleyi FRX01
GCAAGCTGTTTTGGTCTCAGGAAAAAGGCTTTAAGTTTTGCCACTACCCAACTATGCGAGGAAAGGGACTGGAGCCACATCATCTCGTTTGCTCTGAGTTTTAAGTCGCTTAATCTTATGTCATTGGTCATTGGTCATTGGTCATTGGTCATTGGTCATTGGTCATTGGTTTAGTGACAAAGAACAACCGACAAATGACAACCGACAAATGACAAATGACAACCGACAAATGACAACCGACAAATGACCAACGACCAATGACCAACGACCAATGACCAACGACCCTAATAGGTTTTTCCCGTAACCGAGAGGCCCTCTAAAATCAAAGAAGGGGTATAGCAAGCGCCATTCCATTCGGCATCCCTCCCAATGTCGATGACTTGTTTAAGAGCAGTATAGACATTTCCAGCCACCATCGTATCCTTGACGCGCCCAATGACTTGGCCGTTTTTGACTCGGAAACCGAGGTCTACATTAATCGAAAAATCACCAGAAATTCCCGTCGCGCCCCCGAGCATTTGATCCACGATGATCGCCTCATCTAATCCGCCAATCAGTTCAGCTAAAGATTTAGAACCCGGTTGGATTAGCCAGTTAAATAGACCGGGAGTGGGATAACTGCCTAAACCGGGGCGAAATCCGTTCCCGGTGGTGCCGATTCCCAGTAATCCTCCAGTGGTGCGATCGCTGTAGAACTGCTGGAGTACACCATTTTGAATAAAAATGATTCGTTGGGTCGGGGTTCCTTCATCATCAAAAGGACAACTATAGGGCCCGGCATCCGGTTCTTGGGAAATAGTTAGAGACTCTGAGACAATGGCGGAACCGAGGCGATCGCTCCAGGGTGAGGATTGCTCCCAGACTCGCTTACCATTGATGGCTTCTTGGACCGTTCCCCACAGCATATCGGCTGCTTTAGCCGTAAATAAGATGGGGATTCGACCACTGATGGCGGGAGCATTGTCCTGACTCCAGTCTAAGCGCTGCAAAATTTGTTCAGCGACTCTTCTGGGTTCTAGGTGTCCCCGTTGGGTTTGGCCGTCAGAGACACTCAGGAAGTCTTCGGAGCGAATCCAGTCAGCGGAGAGATAGCAACTTAAAGTGGTGTCTTTATAGCTACAATCCAGACCCTTGGAGTTAAGCAGGCGGGTGGTTTCGCTATCGCAATCCCATTCTCCATTGCAGAGAGTTTCTGGGTAGGAATCGCGAATTAAGGCGATCGCCTCTTTTCCCCAGTCGAGCAACTGTTCCACCGGCACCATTTCCCCTAAATCGGGGTAGGATGCGGAACGGTTGTCTGTCATTTCGATGGTTTCCGGCTGTACCAAGGTACTCAAGGCGATCGCGCGATCGACCAAGGATTGCGGGTCTACCGGCCCATAAGCAACCGCTAAACCCGGACGCCCATTCTTCCAGAGTCGCAGCGCCGTGCCTTCAGATTGAGCACTTTCGAGTTGTTTGAGACGATTCGCCTCAAAATAAACAGGCCGAGAGTGCGACTGCGACTGAAACACCTCTGCCGCCTCGACTCCCGCTTGCAATGCCCGATCTAAGAGCTGTTCTGGCAGTTCCTCTGTTTGCAAATGTTCAGACCCCATGAGAATTCAAGGATGAAGGATGAAGGGTGAAGGGTGAAAGCTGTTGGGGTCAAATCAGAAATATCTTTCCCCAACTGTTCACACTTGTAGAGCGCAACCGGATGTTGCGATCGCGACAAGACTTCACACTTCACAACTTTACGCTAAGTTGAGTTCCTGTAATAGCCAAAATCCTGCAAAAGATTCAGAATTGGGATCCGTTTGAATTGCTAAAAAATGCACCCCTTGGGCTTTATCCTTAGTTTCGGCAAATCCGGCAGCTTCTGCACGAGTGGCTTTATCGGTTAAATTCGCCAGAATCCATCGCTCATTAAAACCCGTTTCTAACACCACCTGTCCGGGTTCTTCCAGTTCGGGCTTCAAAAACCCTAACTCTAGTCCCGACATCCATCCCGCTAGGGCTTTCGCCCGGTTTGAGAAGACAATCATCCCCGGAATTATTGTGTCTGTGCTGATCTGAGGCACTAAACTTTTTTCACCTAAAATGGGAAAGGCTTCTCCAAAGTCAATATCCCATTCCTGCATTTCTGCAAAACTACCGGCCTCTAAGGAGACAAATGCCCAGCGATCGCCCTGTAGCGCATCGGGAAGGCGTTCCGGTTTCGGAGTTTCAAATTGCACCGAAGGGGTTAACCCGGCCCCTTGAAACCCCGGTTCAAGGGGATAAACGGTGTCCATCCGTTCCTGCAACCAACGGTACAGCACGACAGTCCGCCGAGACGGTTTGGAGGTAATTCCCAAATCCTTGCAGGCTTTTGTGATCATATTGTTCATCTGGCGACGGAAAAAGCGAATCTGCGTCGGAGGTTTGCCAGCGATCGCGATCGCTTCGTTGATGGTATTTTCTAACCACATCGAATTGACTTCGCTACTGGAACAATATTTTGAAAAGCGCAACAACTCTTCTGTAGAGCAGGTATCGGTCGGACTCTCACAGATGAGCACTTCCCAGCGCTTTTTGCCATTCTCATCGAGAATCGGTTTGGAGTAAAAATCTAGTTCCCACGTTTTGCTCATCGATATTTTGCGCCGTTTTCCCAGCCTACTATCTCTATGAGCGATCGTATCATTAACTGGAGTTTATCTATGATTCATATTGACGGCTCATTTGGAGAAGGTGGGGGTCAGGTCCTCCGGACAGCCCTGAGTTTAGCGACCCTCACCGGGACTCCCCTAACCCTCGATCGCATTCGCGCTGGACGGACTAAACCCGGGTTAGCGGCCCAACACCTCACCGGGGTCCGCGCAGCAGCGGCCCTCTGCAATGCCGAAGTGATCGGGGACGCCCTGGGGTCCCAATATCTAGAATTCGTTCCCCAATCCCCCCCTCAACCGGGTCACTATCGGTTTGATGTCACCACTGCCGGGGCCGTGAGTTTAGTCTTACAGACGATTTTACTGCCCTTAGCCCTAACTCCCGGAGAGTCACGGGTTACCATCTGCGGAGGGACCCATGTTGCCTTTAGTCCCGCTTTTCCCTACATTCAGGAAGTTTATTTACCGGCGATCGCCCGCATGGGAGTCTCTGCCGAAGTCACCTTAGTCAAGTGGGGGTGGTATCCCCGGGGTGGCGGTGAAATCCAACTGCGGGTGACTGGGGGCCAGCCCCTCTCCGGCCTGAATCTCAAGGAACGCGGCAAATTCCGACAGGTGCGAGGATTAGCTGCCGTCACCGAACTACCCTCTCACATCCCCCAACGCATGGCCAACCGCGCCGAAAATCGCTGGCGCGAGGCCCAGATGAAAGTCCAGGTCCGAACCTGCCGAGAAAAAGGAATCGCTCCCGGTGCGGGCCTATTTCTGACAGCGGAATATAGCAATAGCACCGCTGGATTTAGTGCCCTGGGGAAACAGGGATTGCCCTCAGATCAAGTCGCCGATCGCGCCTGTGATGCCTTATTACAATTTCATCATAGTGGTGCCGCTTGTGATGTCTATCTCGCCGACCAATTATTATTACCCGCCGCCTTAGCCACTTCTCCAAGCTACTATCATGCTCAAGCCATTTCTTTACATTTAACCACCAATGCCGGGGTCATTGAACAATTTGGGCTCGCCAAAATCGAAATTGACCCAGACCAAAATCTGGTCTCAGTTTTCCCTCAATAAACCCTGCTTTTCTGGTAGTTTTGTCCTAAATTAATTCTCCTAAAAATGCACATTAATTAAATATCATACACTGGAAAATTGGCGAGATTCAATGCTTAAAAACAGCGAATCAAACTATTAACGGAAACAAACCCTTTAATCGGAGCTTCTATCTCCACCCACGAGCGTTGTATTCCCCCTGGATCGGGAATATATTCGTAATCTTCAATCAATTGAACTCGTCCATTAGCGGGAACTCCTAAGAGATACTGAGAAGGACCAGAAACAGCAGAACGAATTGCTAGACCCTGGGGTGTAACCAATCCATTCACTTGGCGGCAAAACTGACCATTCGGAATCTCAGGTGTCTCGGAAACCGGGGATTGTGCGGTAGGAGTTGGTGGGGGTGCAGGAGTCGCTGGGGAGGGTCTGGCACTTCCCGAACAGTAGGCGAGATTGCCACCACTATTCGGTGGACCATTGGAAATATAACCTTCAACAGGTGCAGTGATTTTAATCCAGATTCGACCATCGGAACCGACAATGGGTTCGGCATTAGCTGCTAACGTTACGGTTGCATTGGTGTCTACGCCGCCAATTTGGGTTTGACTGGGGTCTGGGGTGCGATGGACCGCTAGACCCCGACGTTCCGTGACGCGACGGCACAGATCTGGGGGTTCTGCCTGTGCCAGTGGAGTGGCGATCGCCTGGGGAATGGCGATCAACATGACATTCAGGATTGCGATCGGGATTGTCCACAGATTTAACAATTTCATGGGTTGGGTTTTGTCTCCAATTTAAACAGGTTATGGGTTTAATTTTAACGGCTAATCTTGAGGTTTATAAGAAAAATTTCAGGATTTTAGTGGGATTTCTTTAGCAAATTGGAGGAGTATTCAAGGGGGGAAATGGTTTAATTAAATAGGAGATTTTTGGCTTAATTCCTTTTGAATTTTAGTTGTAAGGAGGGAGTTATTGCGTTGTTATCAAGAGCCGGAAACGACTGAAATCGTTACTACAAACGGGGGAAGAACCGACTCAGATTCCTATCTCCCAATGACCAATGACCAATGACCAATGACCAATGACCAATGACCAATGACCAATGACCAATGACCAATGACCAATGACCAATGACCAATGACCA